>JAGQSE010000314.1 GCA_020439725.1 Acidobacteriota bacterium | reverse complement strand
ACCCCGGACCTGCTGCCGGCGGACCTCGTCGGGACGCTGGTCTACGATCGCCAGAGCGGCCGGTTCTCGCCGCACCCGGGACCGGTCTTCACCCACCTGCTGCTCGCCGACGAGATCAACCGCGCCCCCGCCAAGGTGCAGTCGGCGCTGCTCGAAAGCATGGAGGAGCGCCAGGTCACCCTGGGCGACGAGACCCGACGGCTCCCCGACCCCTTCATGGTGCTGGCGACGCAGAATCCCATCGAGCACGAGGGCACCTACCCCCTGGCCGAAGCTCAGGTCGACCGTTTCATGCTCAAGCTCCGGCTGACCTACCCGAGCCGAGCCGAGGAGGCGGCGATCCTCGACCGGATGCTGGTCGAGTCGACGCCCGAGGTGCGGCCGATCCTCGACCGGGAGGCGCTGGCGGGACTGGCCGAAGCCGCGGACCGGGTACGGCTGGCGCCGGAGATCCGCAACTACGTCCTCGATCTGGTCCTCGCCAGCCGCGATCCGGCCACCGCCGGTGTCCCCGAGCTCACCGGGCTGGTCGCCTTCGGCGCCTCGCCGCGGGCGACGCTCTTCCTGGCCCGCGGCGCCAAGGCGCTGGCGCTGCTCCGCGGGCGCGACTACGTGCTGCCCGAGGACGTGCAGGAGATCGCCCCCGACGTCCTGCGCCACCGTCTGGTGCCGAGCTTCGAGGCGGAGGCGGAGGAGATCACCCCGGACCGGCTGGTGGCGGTGCTCCTCGAACGGGTCAAGGTGCCCTGAGGGAGCCCGTCGCGGCCATGCGGCACCCCCGCTCCAGCGCTTCCACTGGACCTTCCGCTGGTCTCTCCGCTGGTCTTTCCACTGGCGCGGGCACCGGCCAGAGCGGCACCATGCCTCGGCTGCCGCCAGACCTGGTGCGCAAGGTCCGGCGCATCGAGCTCGCCACCCTCGGCCTGGTCGATCGCGGCATCGCCGGGGGCTACCACTCCGTCTTCAAGGGCCGCGGCATGGAGTTCGCCGAGGTCCGCCCCTACCAGCCCGGCGACGATCACCGCGCCCTCGACTGGAACGTCACCGCCCGTCTCGGCGAGCCCTACGTCAAGCGCTTCGTCGAGGAGCGCGATCTGACCGTGATGCTCGCCGTCGACGTCTCGGGGAGCCTGGCCTTCGGCTCGCGGGCCGTCGCCAAGCGCGAGCTCGCCGCCGAGGTCGCAGCCCTGGTCTCCTTCGCCGCGTTGCGCAACCAGGACCGCGTCGGCACCGCGCTGATCGCCGACGGCCTGGTACGCCACCTGCCGCCGGGCCGGCGCCGCAGCCACGTGTTGCGGTTGGTAGCGGAGATCCTGTCGCGGCCGGCCGGTGGCGCCACCGACCTCGAGGCGGGGCTCCACAGTCTCCTCGCCGCCCTCGACCGGCGGGTCGTCCTCTTCATCCTCTCGGATTTCCTCGACGCCTCCCTCGAGCGTGCGCTCAAGGCGGCGCGGCGCCACGACGTGGTGCTGGTCGAGATCCTCGACCCTCACGACGTCGATCCGCCGGAGACCGCGCCGGTGGTGCTACGCGACGCCGAAAGCGGTAGGAGCGTGCTGTTCGGCGACACCCTCGGTGGGCTCCTCACCGGCAAGCGCGCTGCCCGCCGTCTCAGGGACGAGCGCCGTCGGCAGCGGAGCGCGCTGCTGCAACAGGCCCGGCGGCTCGGCCTCGACCACCTCACCCTGTGGACCCACCGGCCCTACCTGCCCCCGCTCCTGGCCTTCTTCGAGGCGCGGCGTCGGCGCTTGCGACACGGATGATCCGCCGGCGGTCGACCGCGCGCCTCGGGGCTCTCGCCTGCGTTGTCGGCCTCGCCGGCCTGGCTCTCGTCGCCTGCGAAGCCCAAAGGGAGGGGCCGGCGGCCGAAGCGCCGCGGTTCGAGGTCGAGGTCGCCAGCGGCGCCGCCGCCCTGGGCGAGCCCGTCGAAGTGACTCTCCGGCTGACCGGGGCCCGGGGTCGACAGACCCTCTTCCCCACCTGGCACGAGCGCTGGGGCGACGCCACCATCCTCACGGCGGGTCCCGTCGAGCACCAGGACGACGAGACCGGGACCGAGACGCGCCAGATCGTCCGGGTCGCCGCCTACCGGCCGGGCACCGTCGAGCTGCCTCCGGTGGCGGTCCATTGGGCCGATGAGACGTTGTTGAGCCGCCCGCAGCGCTTCGAGGTGGTGTTCTCGCTCACGCCGGACGAGCTCGCCGAGGGGCCGAGACCGCCAGCACCTCCTCACCGGCTGCCCCCCCTCTCTCCCTGGTGGTCGGTGTCCGGGGGAGCCCTCGCCCTCGCCCTGGCTCTGATCTTCGAGCGGCGGCGCCCCCCCACCACGGCGGTCCAGCCCCGGGGCTCCCTCGACGCCACCAGCGAGCTCCTGGCGGGCCTGGCGGACCTCGAACGCCAGCGCCCGGACCCGGTGTTGTTCCACACGCGACTGAGCCTCGGTCTGCGGCGTTTCGTCGGTCGCTCGGTCGGGTTCGACGGCGAGACGGCCACCGCCCCGGGGCTGCGGCGCCGGCTCGACGGCCTCGACCTGCCCCGAGCGCTGAGCTCCAGGACCGGCGATCTGCTGGCCGAGTGCGACGCGGTGCGCTTTGGCGGCCGCCCGGCGAGCGCTCAGGACATGGGCCGGCGGCTAGCCACCGCCCGCGGCCTCGCCCGAGGCTGGCCGCAGCGGGCCACCGCTGCGGCCCACCGAGCCCCGCGATCGAACCAGGAGGCGGAGTCGTGAACGCCGCCGTCGCCACCGGCTTCGAGCTCGCCAACCCGCTCTGGCTGCTGCTCCTGCTGGCGCTGCCGCCCCTCGTCGTGGGGCACCACCGCCGGCCACCGGCGGACGCCTTGACCTATAGCGGTCTTCCCGTCGCCGGGCTGCCGCGGTCGGCCTGGCGCTGGGCCGCGATCCGCCTCCACCTGGCGTTCTATTGCCGGCTCGTGGCGTTGGCTCTGGCGATCTTCGCGCTCGCCCGCCCTCAGGACGTCGACCGGTGGATCGACGAAACCACCGACGCTGCCGACCTCTTCATCGCCCTCGACGTTTCGGGCAGCATGGCGGCGGAGGACTTCCAGCCGAAGAACCGGCTCCACGTCGCCAAGGAGGTGGTGCAGGACTTCATCGCCCGTCGTCCCGGCGACCGCATCGGTGCGCTGATCTTCGCCGACACCGCGGTGACTCGCTCGCCCCTCACCCTCGACCACAAGGCTCTGTCGGCGCTCATCGACACCGTCGAGCTCGACTCGCTCCCCGACGGCACCTCGATCGGTGTCGCCCTTGCGACGGCGGCGCTGCGGCTCGAGGCGGGGGACCGTCCCGATAGCTCGACCGAAACCGATGGCACGTCCGAGACCGATGGCAACGCCGAGACCGAGGCCCGCGTCGTCGTGCTGGTCACCGATGGTGCCAACAACGGCGGCGAGATCGATCCGCTGACCGCCGCGACCCTGTGCTCCGAGCTCGGGATCCGCGTCTACACCGTCGGCGTCGGGACCGACGAGCGGGTGCCGGTGCCCCGCTTTTTCATCAACCCGCGCACCGGTCAGCGACAGGTCGAGCGCCGGATGGCGAAGCTCGAGGTCGACGACGAGCTGCTCCAGGCCATCGCCCGGCGCACCGGCGGACGCTTCTTCCAGGCCACCGACCGCGACGCCTTGGAGCAGGTCTTCGACGAGATCGACGGCCTCGAGACCCGCGCCGTCGTGGTCCGCCGTCATCGCCAGGCCCGGGAGCTCTTCCCCCCCTTCGTCCTCGCCGCGCTGGTGCTGGTGCTCGTTCCCCTGGCGCCCGCTGCCGTCGGCTGGAGCTTCCCCCCATGAGCTTCGCTGCCCCCTCCTACCTTCCTTGGTTGCTCCTGGCGCCCGCCGCCCTGGTGCTCGCGGCGCTGCTCCGGGCGCGCTGGCGCCGGGCCGCTGCCCGCTGGGTCGACCCGGTCCTTTGGCCGCGGCTGATGCCCCACCACCGGCCGGCACGCGTGGTTCTGGGGATCTCGGCCCTCGGCCTGGCCGTGGCCGGGCTGGTCGTCGCGCTGGCACGACCGCAGGCTGGTGCCGCCGACGAGGCGGTAGCGGTGACCGGTGGCGACGTGGTCTTCGCCCTCGACTCGTCGCTGTCCATGGCCGCCGGCGACGTGGCCCCCAGCCGCTTCGCGCTCGCCAAGCTCACGCTCCGGCGTCTCCTCGAGGAGCTTCCGGACCAGCGGGTCGCCCTCGTCCAGTGGGAGGCCGAGGCCCAGGTCCTGTCGCCCTTGACCACCGACCGCGGACTCGTCCGCGTGCTTGCCGACGGCATCCACCCGGCCTCCCTCGACCGTCCCGGGTCCGATCTCGGGGTCGCCCTCGATACCGCCCTCGACCTGCTCGGCGACGGCGGCTCGATCGTCCTGCTCACCGACGGCGAGGACCACGGAGGGAGCCTTGGCACCGGCCTCGACAGCCGTTTGGCGGCGCTCACCGCCGCCGGGGTCCACGTCGAGGCCATCGGCGTCGGCACCCCGGAAGGCAGTCGGATCGTGCTCGACGGCGGCCGGTTCAAGCGCGACGACCGAGGGCAGCCCGTCGTCACCCGTCTCGATCAGGAAGCTCTCGAGGCTCTGGCCCGGCGGACCGGCGGTCTCTACCTTCACCTCGTCCGCGCCGACCAGGATCTTGGCGTCTTGCTCGGGCGGCTCCGCATGCCGGCGGCCGGCGCCGGGGTCGGCCGCCAACCGGTGGAACGCTTCGCCTGGCCTCTCGCCCTGGCGGTGGCGGCCCTCGCCGCGCACCTGCTGCTCCTCGGAGGCGGGGG
>JAGQSE010000313.1 GCA_020439725.1 Acidobacteriota bacterium | reverse complement strand
GCGCGCTCCTTGCCGCGCCAGCCGAGTCCCGGCGTCGCCTGCCTGAGATCGATGACCAGCGGCAGGATCCGGCTCTCGCCGCGGTCGTTGAGCCGGCGGTAGAGGTGCTCCACCGACAGCTCGTCGCCGTCGATGGCCAGCACCAGGTCGGCGTGCTCGGCGGCGATCTCCGAGTAGGACCCCGTGTTGCAGCCGAGATCCCACACCTGGCGCCGCTGCCCGACGGCGAGGATCTCGCTGACGAAGCGCTCCTTGGCGTCGGTGCCTTCGGGATCGTAGCTGCAGGTCTCCGTGTAGGCGGCCCACTCGGAGCGGCTCTGCCGCCACTCGAGACCGCGGAGCAACGCGGTCATCCGGCGCACGTTGTTCTGGATCAGGCGGCGGTCGAAGCCGCTCTGCCGGAGCTCACGGCCGACGTCTCGCTCGGACGCCGCGAAGCGCCGGAGGAGACGCGCCTGGAGCCAGCCATGGACGAGCACTCCGGGCCGCAGCCGGTCGCGCCAGGACATCAACGCGCTGAAGTCGGCGGGCGAGATGCCCTCGACCGAGCCGCGGAGCCAGGGCTGGAAGGCGACGTCCTTGTAGGCCCTGAGCAGCAAGGGAAAGAGGAAGAGCTGGCAGAACTGCCGGTAGCCGATCCACGGCTCGCCCTGGGTCCAAGGGGCGAAGGAGCCGATGTCGATGAATTGCGGGCGAACACCGCGCCACTGGATGTTGTACGGGCTCGCGTCCTTCACGGTGAGCCCTTCCTCGAGCGCCGCGTCGAGGAGCTCGAGCTGGAGCAATGCCGCATCCCGCAGCATGCCGAAGCTCCACTCGAAAGGATACGAGATGAACGGGATGCTCTCGTGCTCGAGGACCGTCAACCAGGGGCCGTGGGCCAGGTCGGCACGAACCTGCTCGGGAGTCTCCTCTGCGCCCAGCTGGCGCGTCGGCACCAGCCGACCATCTTGGCAAGCGGTTCCGAAGAGCTGGCTTTCTCTCAACGCCGCCCAGGCGGCAGTGGCGCGCTCGTCGAGCAACCGGAGAATCCGGCCGCTGGCGCGTACGATCCGGTTGGTGGGGTCCCGGAAGGAACCGGGGTCGAAGCGGACGCCCTGGTCGTCCCGCGGGCGGCCGCGGCTACCCGAGGGGACGGCGGTGCTCATTTGGCTGATGGCTCGGTCGGCTTCTGCTCCGAATCCCGGCGGAACACGCCACGGATCTTGTGCCAGGTGAGCTTGAAGAAGAGCGCCACCCCGGCGATCCCGCCCAGGAGCAGCTGGAGGAACATGCTCCCCGACGCCGGATCGAGGTACGCATGGGCGGGGAGGGCCAGGAGCACTCCGGCGACGAGAGCGAACGTGACGACGAGTCTTCGAGCAGGCTGGGTCTTCATGGACCGAACTCCCTGGGGAGGGCTGGTGATCGAGCCTTGATGATGCGCGCGAGTCATCTCCGCGAAGAGCTTTGTAGTGCGTAACTCTCCTACTCTAGTACACCCCTTTGGGCACGTCGAGATGGGGACGATCGGACCGGTGGCACGGCCTTCCTCGCCCGAGGCATTTCCGGTACGCTGTTGAACTTCAAGAGGATGCGTTTCCCCGACCGCCGGGGCGGCGCTCGCCTTGCCAGCGATGGCATCGAGGACAGGACCATGGCCGAGACCCAGGAAGCAGTCACCACCGGGACCCCGGCCCCGGTGGCCGCAGCCCCCACGGACTTCATCCGCGACATGGTGGCTGCCGACCAGCAGTCGGGCAAATACGGCGGGCG
This sequence comes from Acidobacteriota bacterium, assembly GCA_020439725.1. Lineage (GTDB taxonomy): Bacteria > Acidobacteriota > Thermoanaerobaculia > Multivoradales > JAHZIX01 > JAGQSE01. Next base: position 35 of record JAGQSE010000313.1, on the reverse strand, counting down.
CGTCGTCACCCGCTTCCCCCCGGAGCCCAACGGCT
>JAGQSE010000312.1 GCA_020439725.1 Acidobacteriota bacterium | reverse complement strand
TCGTCGGCCACAGCGGCGTCGGCAAGTCCTCGCTGGTCAACGCCCTGGCACCCGAGCTCGATCTCGAGACCGGCGAGGTCAAGCGCGGCGACGGCACCGGGCGCCATACGACGACCCGGTCGAGCCTCTTCGATCTCGGCGACGGGATTCGGGTGATCGATACGCCCGGGGTCCGCGAGTTCGGCTTGTGGGACCTCGAAGCAGCGGACGTCCGGGCTTCCTTCGAGGACTTCCAGCCCTATGCCACCGGCTGCCGCTTCAGCGATTGCACGCACATCCACGAGCCCAGCTGCGGGGTCCTCGAGGCGGTCGAGCGCGGCGACGTGGCCCAGGCCCGCTACGACGCCTACCGGCGCATCGTCGAGTCCGTCGACGACTGAGACGCGCCGGCTGCCATCCCCCGGCCGCCGCGCCTCGGCCGGCGACCCGGGCTGCTAAGATCGCGCCACGACCAAGGCCCATCGGGGCTCCAACGCCGCGCCCGAGGAGGTTGCTCTCCATGCCCCAGCTCTCGCCCGCCACCCGTGTCCTCGCCCTCTCGCTCGGCCTTCTGGCCCTCGGGTTCGCGCGCCCCGTGATGGCGCAGGAGTGGGCGGGCCAGACCGCGCTCACCCTCGAGCTTCAAGACGACCGCGGCAAGCCCGTGGAAGGAGCGCGGATCGAGCTGCGCTTCGTCGACGTGGAGCCGATGACCGGGCCGCCGCCGGTGTACAGCAACGCGAAGGGAGAGGCGCAGCTGATCCGCCTGGCGGAGGGACGCTGGCGGATGGACGTGCGGCGGGATGGGTTCTCGCCGATGCTCGTGGTGCTGCGGCTCCAGGCGGGCAAGAAGCCCGAGATCACCGCCGGACCGATCCGCGACGCGGTGGCCCCGCCGATGAAGGTCAAGTTCCTCAAGTCCCCCAAGGCCGGCGAGACGCCGACCGCAATCCAGCCGGGGACGGTCGTCCAGCGAGCCCCGCTACCCGAGCCCGAGCCGGCTCCCCAGCCGGTGCCCGAGCAGCTGCGCTCCGCGCCGCCGGCGGACGACGCCCCCGCACAGATCCCTCCGGCACAGGCCGCTCCGCCACCGGACACGCCAGCGCCGGCGGTTCCAGAGACCCCGACGGCACCCCGACCCGCTGCGCCGGCTCCGCCACCGATGGCGCCACCCGCGGCGACCCCGCCGGTCACCACCCCCGAGCCGCCGCCGGCTCCGCCCGTAACAACGCCCCAGCCGGCTCAACCAAAGCCCGAGCCGCAGCCACCGACGTCCGAGCCTGCAGTGGTCGAGCCGCCGTCTCTGGCCGAGGAGATGCCGAGCACCGAGCCCCAGACCATGCCAGAGGCCCCCGAGCCCGCCACGGCGGCACCGGAGACGATGCCTCCGGCGCCTGCAACGCCCGCGATCGTCCAGTCTCCCCCGCCGGCGGCGCGGAACCAGCGTGGCGAGCTCCGCGCCTTCACCGATCCCAGCTGTCCCGGTTGCAAGAACGGCGAGTGGGCCTTCACCCTCGAGCGCCAGGCCGCCGTCGCCACCGGTCGTGATCGCTGTCCGGCCGACGCCTCCGCGGTGGCGGCCGCCCTCGAACGGATGGCGGCTGACGCCGGCCCCGCCCCCTCGGGGGCACCCGTAGCACTTTTCTCCCACGCAGCGGCGCTGCCGGCGGAGCTCGACAGCGTCACCGCCGCGGGCTCGAGCTGCCAGGTCCTCGCGGTGCTCCTGCCCAAGGACCTGCGCTACACCGGCTATCGCTACGAGGTCCGCGACCGGAACGACGGCGGCGGCTGCCAGGCCGGCGACGAGTGCACCCTCGGCCAATGCCGCTGGTCGGGACACCCGGCGCTCAAGAAGACCACCGCCGGCACCCTGGTCTACGGTGTCTTCGACAACGACTCGACCACCGAGCCGAGAACCGCGCTGTTCATCGTGTACTTCGAGCCGCCGAAGGGGTGGGGTGGGCCGCGGTAGGGAGCCGAGTCTGCTTCCGCAGGATCTCGCAGCCCGTCGGCCACTCGCAGGTGCGGCGCTTCGCCGCGAAAATCCGGATGCTAGCGGGAGAGAGATCGAACAAAGGTTGCTCGCCTAGCTCCAACAGCCTCCGGGAGCCGAGCTCGGAGATGCGGCCGGGCGCCTCGCTTCGTAGCCGCGGTAGCTCATGTGAACCGTCCGGAACGTGCTCTGCAGCAGACGGCCAGGGACCTGGAGGCTCCTGGCGCGAGGGCGTCTCTGCCGCGGTCAGACTTTGGAACCATCCTCTGACCGTGAGTGGGTGAAGAGCTGCTTTCCCGCACCCGGGCTTCCAGCCTGGTTCGGGAACCCACCCCGGGAGCACTCCGCTCGGCTCAGCAAGGGGATCAGGGTAGACCTGCTTCTTCTCTCCCCGTCCTGCTCGCTCGAGTGCCCCAATCTCTAGTAGTCCACACCAAAACTGAAGAGTCCGTTCTGCTGTGGGCCCGTGCCTAGGTCGACGTACCAGCCGTATTCGCCCGGCTCGAGCACGACCTCCGAACGGACTCGCCAAATTCCCGGGCTCTCCTCGACGGCGTTGAAAGGGAGGACCCAGTCCTGATCGGGCTCGGCGATCGACCGAGAGCTACCGCCGAAGCCGGCCTTGAATCGGTTCTTAGCCGAGGAAATCTTGAGCGAGCGCACCCCGTCGTCTTCATCGGCATCGAGTCTGGCAAAGAAGAAACGTCCTCCGGTCAAGGGGGTCTGGGACTGGATCAGCAGCGATGCTCTCTGGTCCCGAGTGCGAACACGAGCGTGGGAGCCGGGGTAATCCATGAACAGTACCCGGAATGCGCTGAAGCCGGTCGAAGAAATCTCGCCCCTCAGGATCTGGAGGGGCCTGTTGCCTTCAGAGGTCG
>JAGQSE010000311.1 GCA_020439725.1 Acidobacteriota bacterium | reverse complement strand
CCTCCTCGTTGTTGTACTCGCTGACCCCGGTGTCGTAGCGGTAGTCCCAGCCGTGGAGCCCGCAGATCAGGTTGTGACCGTCGACGTGGCCGTCGGCCAGGAGCGCGCCGCGGTGCAGGCACCGGCCGTAGAGCACCGACACCTCGTCGCCATAGCGCACGACGACCAGGTCGACGCCGCCCACCAGCGCATACGCCGGCCGGCGTTCCTCGAGCTCGTTCCAAACCGCGACCGCGTGCTTCCTCATCGTGCCTCCAAGTCGTTCCTAACCGTCCACCACCAGCTCGAGATCGACGACCCGCAGCACCGGCACGCCGTCGAGGAGCTCGAGGTCGCCGGTCGCGCGCAGCGTCCGCGCCGCCCATTGAGGGTCGAGGTCCAGCGGCTCGCTGCCCCGTCCGGCGAGCACCACCACCGCGTCGGCATCGCCGGCACCGCGCACCAGGAGTCCCGGCGGTACGCCGCCGCGCAGGCAGAGCGCCGCACATCCGCGATGCACCTTCCCCGCGCCCGGCCGCATCACCCCCGAGAAACACTTGGTGTCGACCAGCTCGCCCACCAGCTGGACGCTGCCGAGGGTCTGGACGGGGGCCGCCGTATGCGCCGGATCGGCGGCACCGAGGCTGCGGAAGGTCTCTGGCTGGTTCATCTCGATCATCGCCAGACCGCGGCGGTAGATCAGGCTACCCTCGAAGGCGACCGCCTCGCCGTGATGGCCGCGCGCCACCTCGGGAAGACGGTGCTTGCCGGCGCCGACCAGGACCAGCCCCGCTGTCCCCGGCATCGTTTCGCCTTCGGGCCCGGTGAGACGAAGCATCGGCACCGGGGTCTCATAGAGCACACCCACGAAGGAGCGCTCGACGCCGAATTCGTAGACGCCGGTGTCGAACCGCCCTTGGGCCCACGCCACCGCCGCGGCGAGAAGCGGCAGGGCGACGGCCAGCGCCGCGACGACGCTCCGGTTGACTCGCGCCAATCCCGGCGGCGCGGTGTCGAGATACCCGACATAGAACTCCGGGTCGTCTTCCCGCTCTCCGGTCCTCGCGCCTTCGACCCACGCCAGGTCGACGCCGCAGCTCTCGGTGGCGAGCGGCAAGGGCTCCGGATGAACCCACACCAAGTCGTCCTCGACCCGGACGCGGTAGGTGGGCACCACCTCCTCGAAAGGCGGCGGGCTGCAACCGTCGTGGGGCCGGTACTGCCAGCCGTGCCAGGGACAGGTGACGACACCGTCGAGGATCCTCCCCTCTCCCAGCGGACCGCCCTGGTGCCGGCAAACGTTGGACAGCGCGTAGACCTTGCCCTGGTGGAGGAAAACGGCGAGCCGGCGGCCGCCGGCGATCACGACTTTGCCCCTCCCCTCCTCGAGCTCGGCCACCGCACAGGTCCGCTCGTAGCCTGCTTCGGCGGCGCTCGGCACCTCGGCGTCCTTCCTCCTCTCGCGAAACGCCGCCGTCAGGTGGAGACCGAGGAGCACCGCCAGCCCGAGCCCGAGGAGCACCGGGTAGACGACGCTGGTCTCCGACTGGATCACGCCGAGGGCGACGTGGAGCACCAGCGCACCGTAGGCCCCGAGGACCGCCAGGTGGAGCGCCTTCCAGAACGACGGGCCGAGGTTTCTGAGCCAGAAGTCGTGGCTGGTCGCCGCCATCACGAAGAAGACGACGAGAGCGACGAAGCCAAAGACCTCGAAGGGGAAGTGGGCGAGGTGGAAGCCGCCGGCGCTCCACAGCGCATAGTCGCGGCGATAGGCGGTGAGGGCGCTGACCACCGGGTTGACGACGCCGAGGGCGTGGAACTGGAAGACCGCGAAGGCGGCGTGGATCAGCGCCAGGACGAAGAGCGTCACCCCCAGGTGGCGCCGGTTGTAGAGCAG
>JAGQSE010000310.1 GCA_020439725.1 Acidobacteriota bacterium | reverse complement strand
TTGGGAGTCGTGCAGGTGTTGGCGATGGTGTCGTCGTCGAGGATCGTAACGACGCCGTGCCCCGCCTGCGAAACGTCCGGATCCGAAGATGTCAGCTCGATCGAGAAGGTCTCGGTGCCTTCGACGTTCCAGTCCGCCAGCACCGAGACGGGCAGAGCCTGCTCCATCACTCCACCACCGAGGGTCACCTGTCCCGAACTCGCAACAAAATCGATCCCAGAAGTGGCGGTATCCGCTGCGGTCTGGACCGCCTGGTAGTCAACCGTGAAGCTCGGTCCCTCGTAGCAGCCGACGCTCACTGCCACCGTTGCCTGCGGCGCGGGGTCCCCTTCGGACACCGTCACGCTCCCCACCGCCACGTGGGGCGCCTCGAGAGCCACCAGGCTGACAGCGTCGAAGTAGGCGTCGTCGCCCGTACCTCCATCTCGCAAGGCGATGAGCCGCACGCGAATCCAAGCCGTCCCGACAGGAGCAAAGCGTAGGTCTTCGAGCAGCATCCAGCCGGAGCGGGCGTCGTGGTACCCCGAGTCCCAAGCGTCGAGCACCACCTGATTGGCGGCGTCGCGGTACTCGACGATCATCCGCGCAAGGTCCGGCTTCGTCTCGTTGTTCGCCCGCACCCACGCCCCGGCGAGGAACTGCTGGGTGCCGGCGGCGATACCCGACGCCAGGCTCGAAACGTCGACGTCCTGGCGCAACTCGCCTAGCGCGACACCTCCGGCGTAGAAATAGTTGTTCCCCTGGTAGGGCGGGTTAGTGCCCGACAGGTACTTCCACTGGCCTCCCTGAGCATCGGTCCAACCCACGATCTGCCCGCTTACCAGGGGCTCCTCGGCATCGCCGTTGCGCAGCAGGTTGGGGGTCACGCAAGCGTCGGCAAGTTCGTCATCGTCGAGGATGACCACGACACCCGACCCAGCTGGCACCACGTCCGGCGTCGAGGGGGTCGCAGTGATCGAGAACGTCTCGATACCTTCGACATTCGAGTCGTCGAGGATGGACACCGGTACGGTCTGTTCGCTGACACCGCCACCGAGGGTCACCTGTCCCAGCGCGGCGACGAAGTCCACCCCGGCCGTCGCCGTGTCGGCAGCGGTCTGAACACCCAGCAGGTCGGCTGTGAAGGCAGGGCCGTCATAGCAGCCGACGCTCACCGAGACCGTGGCCTGGGGGGCCGGGTCGCCCTCGGAGACCGTGACGCTCCCCACCGCCACATGCGGCACTTCGAGAGCGACCAGGCTGACGGCGTCGAAGTAGGCGTCGTCGCCGGTGCCGCCATCGCGCAGCGCGATCAGACGAATACGGACCCAACCCGTGCCGGCGGGAGCTAGGTGTAGGTCCTCGAGCAGCTTCCAGCCGGACCGCGCGTCGTGGTACCCGGAATCCCAGCTGTCGAGCACCGTCTGGTTCGCAGCGTCACGGAACTCGAGGATCACCCGCGCCAGGTCCGGCGTGGTCTCGTTGTTTGCCAGCACCCACGCCTGGGCGAGGAACTGCTGTGTGCCGTTGGCGATGCTCTCGGCGAAGCCCGAGACGTCGACGTCCTGGCGTAGCTCGCCTTGAGCGACACCGCCGGCGTAGAAATAGTTGTTCCCCTGGTAGGGAGGGTTGGTGCCCGACAGGTACTTCCACTGCCCTCCCTGGGCATCGGTCCAGCCGGAGATGTGGCCGTCGATCAACGGCTCCTCGGCATCGCCGTTGCGTAGCAGGTTGGCCGTCGTACAGGCGTCCTCGAGCGCATCGTCGTCGGCGATCGTCACGCTGTCCGAGCCCAGCAGGACGACCAGCGGATCCGCCGGTGCGAGGCTCAGCGTGAAGGTCTCGCCGCCTTCGACGAGCTCGTCTTGGTAGACCACGACGGGGACGGTCCACGTCGTGTGATCGGCGTCGAAGGTCAGCTGACCGCTGGTCGCCTCGAAGTCCTGGCCCGCGGTCGCGGTGTCGAGCACGCCAACCGTCGTCCCATAGTCGACGGTCATCGTCGGGGCGTCTAGACACGCGAGGGTCACCGGAATCTGGGCCGTGTAGGGCGCACTCGCCTCGTCGAGCAACGGGGCCGGCAGGCTCAGGTGAGGAGTGTTCACCGCCACCAGCCGGAGATCGTCGAAGTACGCGTCGTTGGAAGTGCCGTTGTCGCGGTTCGCCACCAGGATCACGCGGACCCAGGCGGTCCCCACGGGAGCGAGCCGAGCGTCCTCGACCAGGAGCCATTCAGAGCGCCCGTCGAGGTAGCCCGAGTCATAGCGCGCGAGACGGTTCGCTTTGCCGGTGTCCCAGTACTCGACGACGATCCTCGGCTTGTCCGGCGGCGACTGGTCGTAGGAGCGCACACGGCCCTGGAAGAGGAACTGCTGCACCCCGGCGGCGATGCGGTCCGCGAAGGCCGAAACATCGACGTCCTGTCGCAGCTCACCGTAGGAAACGTCCCCCGGATAGAAGTAGTAGCTCCCCTCGTACGGTGGCGTGCTGCCGCTCTTGCGGGTCCAATAGGTCCCCGAGCTCTCGATCCAGCCGGGAAGCTCACCACCGATCAACTCGTCTTCCGCATCGCCGTTGCGCAGCAGATTGGGCGTCTTGCATACGGTGTCGGCAAGGTCGTCATCGAGGATCGTCACCACCCCGGAACCGGCCACGGCCACCGCCGGATCCGACGAAGTCAGGGTGATCGAGAAGGACTCGGCGCCCTCGATGTAGGGGTCGTCGAAGACCGAGATCGGCAGCACCTGCGAGCTGACGCCACCGCCGAGGGTCAGCTGCCCCGACAGCAGCTCGAAGTCCACCGACGGGGTCGCCGTATCCCAGGGCCCCTGGACCGCCTGGTAGTCGACGGTGAAGCTCGGCCCCGAGTAGCAACCGACGCTCACGGTGACACTGCCTTGGGGGCTCGTCGCTTCCTCGTCGACCAGGACGCCGGACACCGCCACGTGCGGCACCTCGAGGGCCACCAGGCTGAGAGCGTCGAAGTAGCCGTTGTTGCCCGACCCGCCGTCACGCAGCGTGATCAGTCGAACCCGGATCCAACCCGTACCGACGGAAGCGAAGCGCACGTCTTCGAGCAACATCCAGCCCGAGCGCGCATCCGTGTATCCGGAGTCGTAGGTGTCGAGGACGCTCGTATTGGTGGCGTCGCGATACTCGACGATGATCCGCGCCAGGTCAGGCGAGGTCTCGTTGTTCGACAGCACATACCCTTGGAAGTGGAACTGCTGCTGTCCGGAAGCGATGAAATCGGCAAAGGCGGAGACGTCGACGTCCTGCTGAAGCTCGGCCTGCGCAACCTGCCCTGCATAGAAGTAGTTGCTTCCCTGGTAGGGAGGATTGGTGCCCGACAGATAGGTCCACTGGCCTCCCTGGACATCGGTCCAACCCGCGATCTGGCCGGCCGCCAGGGGCTCCTCGGCACCGCCGTTGCGGAGGAGGTTGGGGGTTTGGCATGAGTCCGCCACCGAGTCGTCATCGAGAATGGTGACGGTGCCGATGGAGCTCGACGGCAGAGTCACGGTGCCCGCGGAGGGGTTCGAGAGCTCGACGGTGAACGCCTCGTCGCCCTCGACCAGACGATCCCCTTTGACCTCGATCTCGACGCTGGCGGCGCTCGCGCCGGCCGCGAAGTCGACGGTACCCGAGGCCGCGGTGTAGTCGAGCCCCGCCACCGCGGAGCCGTCGGTGGTGGCGTAGGAGACCGACGAAGGCTGGTCGAGACCGCAGATCCGGAGGATCGGCACCGATACGGTAATCGTCCCGGCGTCCCCTTCGATCACCGAGGCATCGCCCGCGAGGGTCTGGGTGACGTCGCGGAACCGTAGGGTCAGCCCGTCGAAGTAGCCGTTGTTCTCGGTCCCCTTCTCGCGCCGGCTGATCAACCGCACCCGCACCGAACGCGTCCCGACAGGTAGGGGCTCCGCGATGGTGAACTGGACCCACTCGGAAACGATGTCGCGGTCCCCGCTGTCGTACGCGGCCAGGACCGAGCCGTCGGCGCCGACCGCCTCGAGGACCATCTCCGCCGTGTCCGTAGGGGTCTGGTCGTAGGAGCGGTAGTAGCCCGAGAACACCGCAGTCACACCGCCGCCGTCGAGGATCGCCGCGTAGGGAGAGACGTCCACGACCTGTTCCAGCTCTCCGAGAGCGCCGTCACCGGCGAAGAAGTAGCTCCCGCCTTCCTGGGCCGTCGGCTCCGAGCTGCCGTAGTGCCAATCGCTCCCCACGACTTCGGTCCAGCCCGGGATCTCGCCGCCGACCAGGGGCTCCTCGGCGCCGCCGTTGACCAGCAGCTCCTCGCCCAGGCAATGGGCACCGTCATCGTCGAGGATCGCCACCTCGAGGACGGTGCTGTCGAGGGTCAGGCCCGAGGCCGCGGTGAACGCGAGCAGCACCGACTCGTCCCCCTCCTCGACCAGGTCTCCGAGCACGGTCAAGGAGATCCAGCTCCGCGTCTGTCCGGCCGCGAAGACGAGGGTGCCCGAGGCGGCGACGAAGTCTTCGCCCGCCAGGGCCGTGCCGTCGGTGAGCGCCCAGTCGACGCTGACGGGCACGTCCCAGGCCTGGTCGAGGCTCACCGAGAGCTCCGTCGTCACGGTGCCGGAGTCGGTTTCGACCACCGACTGCGGTGCCACGGCGAGGAGCGGCAGGTCTCCTGGCTGGGCCGGAGACACCGTGATCATCGGCGTCAGCAGCGTGCTGTTCTCCTCGCCGTCGAAGGCTTCGATCTCGAGGGGCAGGTCGCTGCTCTCGGCCACTTCCGGCGCGGTCACGATCCACTCGTAGGGGGTCGTGTCGGCAGTCAGCTCGGCGCCGTCCCAGCGCAACACCACCCGGTCGACCACCGTGTCATCGGTGGCCGTCGCCGCCACCCGGAAGAGCTGGCCGCTGGCGTAGCTCGCGGGCAGCGACGGTGCATCGAGGGTCAGCACCGGCGGCTCGAGGTCGAAGAGCTCGAGCGTCGCGTTGGCGTCGACGAACCACTCGCCGACCTCGTCACCGTCGTCGAACCGCAGATGAGCTCCTCCGGCCACGTGCACGGTGTCGAACTTGTAGAGACCGAGATAGGGGTCCCCGGGGCTTACGGTGCTCGCGGCACCTTCGAGGAGGAGACCTCTGCGGTCCGTGGATTCTTCGAGGACTCGGTACTCGACCCCACCGACCCGCACCCACATGCCTTCCGTGCCGAGGCTGTGGAGCTTCTCCGGGTCCGCAGGCTCGATCCACAGGTCAGCGCCTTGGAGGGTCGCGGTCCCGACCACGCCCTTGCCGATCGACGGGAGCGGAGTCGCGCCAAGGGTCGGAGTACCGCTGACCTCGTCGTCGACCCAAAGGTCGCCGTAGGTCGACAGATCCGTGTGCACGAAGACGGTCCCCGAACCGCCGTAGAAGGTCGACCACCCTTCGAGCTGGCGAATGCCACCGGCGATGCTCGTCTGGGTCGGAATATCGAAGCCCGCCAGCGTCCCCAACCAGAGGGCGATCCGGCCACCGCCGGCGCTGCCGACCTCCCACCCGGGCTGCCCGTCGTCGGCGACGACGTCGCCGCCGGAGGCGTCGAGGAGACCCGTGCCCGACAGTACCGATGCCGTCACCGTGATGGTTCCGCCGGCGCCGGAGGGAGTCTTCCAGCTCTTGAGGTCAGCGCCCCGCGCCCGAAGCTCTCCGTCGAGCACCAGAGACGACGCCTCGATGCTCAGGATGCCGCCGCCCGGGCGACCGTCGATGTACGGGTAGCTCGAGTTGCCGTCGTAGGAACCGCCGCCCCCGGCGTAGACCGGGTGGTAGACGCTGTCATAGACCTCGCCCTGGCGGTCGTAGTAGTTGCCGCTGGTGCCCTCGCCGCCATGGCTACCGCCAAAGTCCCGATGCGCTCCGGTCACCCCTTCCGGCACGTAGCCGTCGCCGTGACCTTCTTCACCGCCGGCGTACCCACGACCCGAGACGTCGATCAAGGCACCGGCCTCGACGGTCATCGGTCCGGACACCTCGAAGACCAGGCGGTCGCCCCCGGTGGCGGGCCGCACGACCGCTCCGGAGCGCACCACCAGGCTGTCGGCGACGAGGGGATCGGCCAGCTCGATGACTCCATCGAGCACCACATCCCCGCTGGCCACCGGATCACTCTTCCCGAGACCCGCACCATGGAGCAGCTCGATGCCGTCGAAGCGATACTCGCCGCGATAGGCCGAAGCCCCACTAATGCCGCCGGCAGCCTCGAGCAGGAGCCGTCCCTGGGTGTCGACGTCGAGGACCCGGAAGGTGCCGAGGGCGGTCCCCACGGCGTCCTCGAGCCTCACCCAGACCCCGAGCCATCGAGTCAGGAACGGCGAGGCCCCTTGAATCCAGAGGTCCGCCCCCGACGGCTCCGCCGCCGTGACGGCTCCGGAGCCCAGGGCGGGAAGCTCGGTCAACGGACCCGGCCGGTTGGCTCCGTCGGAGGTGGTCCCAGAATCGATGATCAGCTTGCCAATCGTCCACTGAGGCGTGCGCAGCAGGATCGTTCCCGGCCCCGCGTACAGCGTCGGGGAACCGTCCAGATCGCGCGTTCCGCCCCACGCCCGCACCTGGGCTTTCGGATCGAACCCGTCGAAGCTTGCGATGTCCAAAGCGATACGACCACCTCCACCACTCCCGACTTCCCAGTAGGTATCGTTCGTCGAGACGTGGGCCTTGTAGGCGTCGCCGCCCGACGCGTCGATCAAACCACCGCCGCGCACGAGGTCGCTTCTGAGACGGATCGTCCCACCGGCACCGGCCGGCTGACGCCAGTCGTAGAGATCCTTGCCGCGCGCGCGAATCTCGCCGTCCAGAACCAGGGTGGCCACTTCGATGTCCAGGACGCCTCCCCCGGGTCTCCCCTTCTTGGTTGGGAAGTAGGAGTTGCCATCGTAGGAACCCCCTCCGCCTCCCAGTCGAGGCCAGTACACACTGTCGAAGACCTCGCCTTCGCGTTCCGTGTAGTTGGCACCAATCCCAACTCCCCCGTGGCTGCCGCCGTAGTCACGGTGCGGCGGAGAGATGCCTTCGGGGACGTAGCCGTCGCCGTGGCCTTCGTGACCACCCAGGTAGCCGAAGCCGGTGACGTCGACGATTCCCCCAGCCTCCACGGTCATCGTGTCGGTGACTCGGAAGCGGAACTCCTGCCCCATCTCCAGCGGCATGACGGTGGCGCCGGCTCGCACCGTGACCCTGGGGGCCACGAGCTCGGAACCAATGCGAGCCCTGCCTGCGACGAACTCGTAGCTGTCCGAGACGAGCGGATCGCTCGCCACAAGGCCGCCGCCGTGGTTGACCATCACGGTATCGAAGCGATATTCGCCCCGATAGGAAGCCATTGCCGACGCTCCTGCCCCTCCGTCGAGGCGTGCTCGCCCATCGGCGAGGACTTCCACGACGCGATAGGAGCCCATCTCGCCGCCAATCCCATCGAGAGCCACGAGCCATGCCCCCTCCCAGCGCTTGCGGAACGCTTCTGGCGCCGTCACCAGCAGGTCGGCTCCCTGAACCTCGGTATCGCTGACAAGCCCGGCGCCGAGGGTCGGCAAATAGGTTGGCTCACCGATGCGCTCATCTCCATTGGACTTGACCCCGGGGTCGATCAGCAGTGTCCCCAGGTCACTCCCGGGACCCTTGATCAAGACCGTTCCGGGGCTGGCGAACAGATCGTTGAAGGTAGTAGAGAACCTGCGCAGGCCACCCTGGGCCCGAACCTGGCTCAGAGGGTCGAACCCGTCGAAACTCTGAGCCTCCACCAGGACTCTGCCGCCACCGCCGCTGCCGATCTCCCAGCCGGCGTAAGTGTTGCTGTTGGTGTCGACCAGCCCGCCGTCCGCGTGGATCGTTCCGCCACCGGTCAACACTCCAGCATCCACGCGGATCGAACCGCCGGCGCCCGCTGCGGTCCGCCAATCGTTCTGATCGGCACCGTTGGCGTCGACCGTGCCTTCGATGCGCACCTGAGGTGCTTCCAGCACCACGACTCCACCCCCCGGGCGGCCGTTGGCGTGAGGAAACGAGCTGCTTCCGTCGTAGGAGCCGCCGCCGCCCGCCAGCTGCGGTACGTAGACCGAGTCGTAGATCTCGCCGGGAGGCCCATCGTGGGTACCCCAGGTGGCCACGCCGCCATGGCTGCCGCCGGCGTCGCGCAACGAGCCGACGATGCCCTCGGGAGCCCAACCCTCGGGGTGGGATGAGGTGCCACCGGCGTAGCCTCCACCGGTCGCCGAGATGGCCCCACCGCACTGGATTCGGATCTCCTGGCTGGCCGTCACGCCGAGCACATCCAGGTCGCGCGAGGTCAGGCGCGCCCCACGCACGACGAAGACCGACTCGACGGCGAGCGGCTCCCGCACCGGGAAGTCCCCCTCGGCGATCGTCAGCACCTGACCGTCGAAGGTGTCAAAGAGGCTCCGGCCACCCTTGAGGATCGTGCCGGTGGGTACCAGAACCGAGACTTCCGCGCTGCCGACGTTGCCGGCGTAGTCGCGAGCCTCCACCCGCAAGACATAGGTCGTGCCCGGAGTCGCATCGTTCGGCGGCGCCCATTCGAAGGCGGCCTGGGTGGTCTCCGCATGGACCGGGGAGAAGCCCCCCAGCTCGACGCCGTCGACCAGGAAGGCGTAGCTCTCGATCTTGCCGTCGTCGCTGGCATCGAGCTCGACGAGTGCTTCGACCCCGGGAACGACGTGGTCGCCGTCCTTGGCACAGCCCAAGGTGACGGCCGGCGCCTCGGCGTTGTCGAGGGGAGAGACCTGGACGTCCCGCGTCGTGGTGGCGGTGTTGCCGTGGACGTCGGTGACCGCGAAGGTGATGGTCCGCGTTTCCGGAGCGCTCACCACCGGGGCGATGAGCGACAGGCTCCACGGCGACTTGATGTCGGCGTAGCTCCACCCGCCGAGGGTGGCCTCGACGCGGGCGATACCGTGGAGGTCGCTGGCGGTGACGGTCACCGGGACGTCGTCACCGGAAGTGAAGGAGGTTCCCGCCGGGAAGTCGATGGCGTCGATGGACGGCGCTACCGTGTCGAGGCTCCAGAAGGTGGTGGTCACCGCCTGGGTCATGGTGTTGCCGCTGCCGTCGCGGACACCGGATACCGTCAGCTGGTACTGGCGGTCGGTCTGGAGCCCGCCGACCGGGGTCAGGAGCACCTCGCGGTTGTCGGCCTCGAGCACCCAGGTCGTCCCGAGGTTCTGGCCGCTGGTCAGATCCACGAGCTGGAAGGCCGAGCCCGAAGGCGACGCCGGATCGAGGGGCTCGGTGAAGGTGACGCGGAGGTTGGCGTCGAGGGGCACCTGCTTGGCACCGTCCTTGGGGTCGACGCGGATCACCGAAGGCGGCACCACGTCGACGGTGTAGAACACGGTCCGCACCCGCTCGAAGAGATGACGGCCAGCGAGATCGACGGCATCCAGCACCGTCACCTCGTAGCCCTTGAAGCTCGCCAGACCGCTGTTGGGGGTCAGGATCACCGTCCGATCGCCGTCCGCCCACGAAGCCGTGAAGCCCACAGAACCACCCGAGAGCTTGCGGAAGCGGAACCAGCTGCTCGAATACAGGCTCCGGTCGAGGGGCTCGTTGAAGGTCACCGTCACCGTGCTGGCCAGCGGCACGTCGCGGGAACCGGAGGCCGGAGCCATCGTCTCGACATAGGGGTCATAGTCGTCGAGCACCAGGGTTCCGACGTCGACGACCTCGCCGTTGGTCGCCAGGGTCCCGGCGACCAGCGCCACGCCGGGGCCCAGGTTCTCCTGGACGAAGACCTTGAAGGAGCCCAGGGGCACCACGGCGAAGGCGAAGTCGCCGTTTTCGTCGATGCGCGCCTGCAGCGTCCGGCTGCCGCGGGTCAGGACCACCAGCGCGTCGACGGCGGGGGTGACGCCGTCGGAGAGCAGCACGTGGCCGCTCACCGAGCCCGAGTCCTGGAGCTGCACCGCCACCTCGACGGTCTCGTCCTCGAGGCTCAGAGATCCGTTGCCCGAGCCCTTGAGACCGTTCATCGGGTTGGTGACCGAGACGCTCACCGAACCTTCGCCGATACCGGTGAAGAAGGCGTTACCGTCGGAGCCGGTGCTCGCCGCGAGCTTCTTCGTCGGGTAGTAGCCGCTGTTGGTGACCTTGACGTCGGCGCCGGCGACGACACTGCCAAAGCTGTCGACGACGTTCACCTGGGCGTTGCCGATGGGCACCATCTCGAGATCGACGGTGATCTCGCCGCCGTCGCCGGCGGTGAGGGTGCCGGTGGCGGTGGCGCGATGATCACCGCCCACCTCGCGGGCGGTGATCTTGAACTTCTTGTCCTCGAGGATGCCGTCGAAGGTAAAGGGGTTCGACAGCGTCGCACCGATCACCTGGCCGCTCTGCTCGATCCAGACGTTGACGTTGGCGAACAGCCCCTCCGGTGCTCCCGGCGGGTTGAAGACCGACCCCGTCACCCGGCCGCTGGCCTCGAGCTCGAGGTCGACCGTGACCCGCGCCCCTTCGTCGACGATCTCGCCGTTGCCCTTGGCCTTGCGCCGGCCGCCGGGCTCGGTGGTCGAGAGCCGGAAGCTGCCCTCGGGGATCCCCAGGAACTCGAAGTAACCGTCGACGTCCGTGCTGCTGAAGGTGGTCAGATCGACCTGCGAGTCGGTGGCGAGCTTGATGGTCGCCCCGGGCACCGGCGTACCGCTGGGCTCGGTCAGGTGACCGTCGACCTCACCGCGCACCTCGAGAGGCACGTCGACCTCGAGAACCTGCTCGTTGAGCTCGAGCACCAACCCGTCCACCGAGCCGTGGCGCCCCGTCGTCGGGTCGAAGACCCAGACCCGGTACATGTCGAGGGGCAGCAGCCGGAAGCGGAAGAAGCCGTCGCCGTCGGCGTTGACCTGGTCGAAGCGGCCGCTGCCCCAGCGATAGAGGCTCACCGCCGCGTTGGCCACGGGCTCGCCGTCGACCGGGCTGATCACCCGGCCCGTGATCTCGCCGGTGGCCTCGAGGGAGATGAGCCCGAAGACCTCGTCCCCCTCCTCGAGGATCTCGACCCGGGTGCGCCCGCCCAGACCTCCGAGGCTCGGCGCCTTCGCCGACAGCGAGATCCTGCCCTCGAAGACGTTGGTGAAGCTGAAATAGCCCTCGTCGTCGCTGTTGCCCACCAGGCTGCGATGGGGGTAGGAGCTCTCGCGCAGGGTCACCACCGCACCCGCCACCGGGTAGCCGCTGGCGTCCTCGACATAGCCGCTGACCGTGCCCTGCTTGGGCAGGACGATCTCGACGTCGAGCTCCTGGCCGAACTTGTCGAAGCGCACCCACACCCGCGCCTTGCGGAACACCGCGCCCTGCTCGACGGTGACGTCGATGGGGAACCGGCTCGCGAGCGGTGGCACCAGCTCGAAGGTGAAGGCGCCGGTCTCGTCCGTCGTCAGGTCGTAGGTGGAAAAGTTGGGGTGGCGGAGGAAGACCTGGGCACCGGCCACGGGGGTGACACCGTCCCAGTCGAGGACCGTGCCGCGGATCGTGCCGTTGCGCTCGAAGACGATCTCGCGCTCGACGACCTCGCCGTTGAAGACCAGCTCGCCGCGCAGCGTCTTCTCGCCGTGGAAGGCGTTCGACACGGTCAAGGTGTACGGCCCGGCGAGGACGTCGGGGATCTCGAAGCTGCCGTCGTCGGCGGTCTCGAGGGTGTGCGGGTTCCAGTCGAGACCGACCACCCCCATCTGCTGCACCGTCGTCCGATAGGTCACGAGGGAGCGGACACCGGTCAGTTGGCCCTGCTCGTTGCGCGCCT
The DNA here is from genome assembly GCA_020439725.1 of Acidobacteriota bacterium. GTDB lineage: Bacteria > Acidobacteriota > Thermoanaerobaculia > Multivoradales > JAHZIX01 > JAGQSE01. Next base: position 4,455 of record JAGQSE010000310.1, on the reverse strand, counting down.
TGACCGTGCCGCGGATCGTTCCCTTCTTGAACTGGATCCGGACGAAGGGCGTCTCCCCCTCGAAGCGGATGGTCGCCGTCTTGGCCGCCGCGTCGCTGCCCCGGTAGGCGTAAATCTTGTAGGTGCCGGGGCCCAGGTCGGGCATCACCCAGCGTCCACTGGCGTCGGTGAAGGCCTCGCGGTACCAGCGGTCGCCGCCGGCGTCGAGGTGGATGAAGGCTCCGGCCACCGGGTTGCCCGAGTAGTCGACCACCTCGCCGGCGAGGCCGCTCCCCTCGAGGTCCTCGATGAAGTACAGGTCTCGATAGACCGTCGAACCGTCGGAGTTGACCGTCACCTGGGCAGAGGTCTGCTCCTGCCGCTCGAGGTCCGCCGCCAGGACGTTACGATTGCCCGCGAAGACGTCCTCGAGGTGATAGAAGCCGCTCGCGTCGGTGACGGTGTTGAAGGGCGTGCCGCTCACCCAGACCACCGCGTCGGCCAGCGGCGTCGACGTCCCGTCCGCCGTCTGGCGGTAGACGTGGCCCTCGACGGTGCCGCGGTCGTCGCGCAGCAGGAGCGTGACGTCGTTGACCTGGTCGGGCTCGACGTCGAAGAACACCTGGGTGCCGCGGCGCCCCGTCTCGCCGTCGAAGGCGTTGATCTCCGCATGGCCCGCGGGCACCGTGCCGAAGTCGACGCCGCCGTCGAGGGCGCTCCTGCGCACCCCCATCAGCTCGTCGTCGACATAGAGCGCCACGTAGGCGTCGTAGACCGGCGTCGTGCCGTCGGTCTCGAGGACCGTGCCGCGGACGTCGCCGGTCGACAGGTCGGGAGCGTGACGGACGATCACCAGATCCCGCTGCACCACCGCGCCGGCGGTGGGGATCTCGACGGTCTGGAAGACGAAGCTGCCCTCGGTGTCACCAGCCGCGAGGGTGACGGTACCGACGGGGATGTCGCCGACCTCGAAGGCGCCGTCCGCCCCGATCACCGCCTGGCGGCCTTCGGCGAACACCGGGCTGTTGGCGACCACCGCGAGCCGCGTGGGCACCGTGCCGTCCTCGTAGGTCACCCGGCCGTGGATCGTCCCGCGACCGAGCATGAGGACGTTGAGCTCGACGGTCTGGCCGATGAAGCGCACACGGCTGGTGGCGTTGCCGTGCTTGCCGCTCGACGGGTCTTGCGCCTCGAGGGTGAAGGTATCGCTGCACACGGTTTGGCGCACGTAGTCGAAGGCGAAGCGCCCCTCGGCGTCCGCCTGCGCCGCTGCGGTGCGATGCTTCTTGCACCCGCCGTCGAGACAGAGAGGACAGGGGTCGACTTCGTAGAGGTCGACGCGCGAGAAGGGCGCGGCCCGGCCGTCGGGACCGTAGACGGTTCCTTCGACGAGGGTGCCGGGAGCGGTGACGGTGGTCGTCACCGGCAGCACCGTCGGCGCCACCGTCTCGCCGGCGGTGCTGTCGACACCCTCCACCGTCAAGTCGTGGCCGACGTAGGGGCTCAGGGGGTTGTTGAACACCACGCGCACGATGCGGCTGTCCCGGAGACCCTCGAAGGGGTTCTCGCCGACGGTCCGCAACAGGATCACCAGGTCTTCCTCGGTCTTGACCAGGCCGCCGTTCGACACCTTGCCGGGGATCCGGAAGTGCTGCGGATCCTTGGGCAGGAGACTCTCCAGGTCGATGTCGGCGCTGAACAGCACCTCGAGGACGTGGCCCGCCGGATCCGCTTCGGCGTTCTGCACCGCCGCCAGGGCCTCGAAGGGTCGCGGCGCCAGCGTACCGACGGTCCCGGGGAGGATGGAGTCGACGGTGCCGTCGCCATCGTGGTCGACCTCGAGGGACCAGCTGCTCGGGTCGTCCTCGAGCACCAGCTCGGCGACACCCTGGGCTCCGAGGGAAACCGCCGACCAGCGCACCTTGCGCAGATCGCCACCGGGGCCGGGGAGCACGACCTCGAGCCCGGCGCTGCCGGTGGTGGAGCGCAGCAGGAGCCGGTAGCCGCCAGCCTCCGGCGAGGCGAGGAGCGCCATCTGGCCGTCGCCCAGCGTGTAGAGATCGGCGAAAGGCAGGTCGCGCTTCTTCCCCGGATCGAGACCGGAACCGGCGAGACTCCTGCCGGTGGCGCGGCTGACGACCTCGAGGGTCGCCCCGGCACCGTCGGCGAGGGCGGTGCGCAGCGGACCGAGGAAAGCCGTGGTCGAGGCGAAGCGCTCGAAGGTGGCGGTCGGGGAGGTGGCGTCGGCCTCGTCGGTGAAGAGCTGTGAGAACGAGTCGGCGAGCAACCCGCCGCGCTGGGTCACCCGGCGCAGCGAGTCCCACTCCCAGTCCCCGCCGCGGGCGCCGGTCCATTCCGCGGCCAGCACCGCAAGGCTATCGAAGGGGTCCTCCCCCAGCCGGACGTGGCGGCCCGCCTGGCCGAGCCAGTAGACCTTCTCGTCGATGCTCGAGCGGCCGATGCGCGGCAACGAGCTGTCGAGCAGCGACGGCGGCGCAGTGGCCAGCGAGAAACCCAGCCCGACCAGCCCCAGAGCCTGGCGGCGGATCGTCTCGGGCAGGTCGTCGGCGGCCTTGGGGAGGATGATCGAGGTCGGCGACAAGGGGATGCCGGCATCGCCGACGCCGACGGTGAACTCGAAGGTCGGGTCGATGGCGCCGCCATCGCGCACCGAGCTCGCCACCACCCTCCCGGTGCGCAGCGAGCGCAGCCGAAACTCCGCCACCTCGGACTCGCCGGGAGCGATCTCCGGGATCGTCTGGGTGTTCGAACCCACCACCTGGACACCGGAAAGCCGGGATGCCGGCAGCGTCAGCTCGACCAGGTTGACCGGCGCGTTGGAGGTGTTCGACACGGTCATGAGGAGCGAGTACTCCTCGTCGGTACGCACCACGTCGGGATGGGTGAGCGTCACCCCGAGGGTGGCGTCCCGGACCAAGACCGCGCCGCGGGCATGCCCCTTGAGGCGTCGCACCTGGCCCCCGGGGAGACCGTCGAGGACACCTTCGAGCTCGAAATCGACGATGTGCGTGCCCTCGGTCAGACCCTCGGTCACCGCCTCCGCCTGGCCGGTGGCCTGGGCCACCAGGAAGCGCACGTCGTCGGCGGTACCCAGCTTGCCGTCGGGACCGGGGACGCGCACCGGCACGGGGACTCCGAGGGGTGTCGGCGGCTCGGTCTGGGCCAGCCGCAGACCCGGCGGCAGGATCACCTTGGCGGTGAGGTCACGGATCACCAGCGCATCGCCGTCGGGGGCGTCGTTCTTGGCGAACAGCACCACCGAGAAGAACTGATGTAGCAGCGAGACGTCGGTGGGGATCAAGATGACGCCGGGGAGGCTCACCCGATCCCCGACGCGACAGCCGTCGATGTTCTCGCAACCACCGTGAGGTGCCTCACCCTCGTCGTCGCCGTCGGACTCGAGCTCGAGGGTGAAGGGAGCCATCTGCGGCGGTTTGAAGCGCTCGCTGACGGTGCCACGGGAACCCCCGAGGGTCGAGTCGTCCTTGATCAGGCGGAAGGGATCCCCGGAGCCCACCGGGTTGAAGATGACCGGCAGGTTGTAGTCGAAGACCTCGCCGTCGACGGCGAACCCGAAGGTGAAGCTGAAGGCGCGGAAGCTGTCCTCGTCGAGGGCGATGCCACGGCTCTGGATCTCGTCGAGGGTGAGCGGTCGCGAGGTCACCCGGGTGACCAGCACCTGGGTCACCAGGATGCTCGACGAGCGCGGCGAGGCATAGGCCAGGAGCTGGTCCCCCTGGACCAGCCGGATGTCGTCGAGCTGGTACTCGCCCTTGAGCCGCAAGCGGGGAATCCGGAAGGGCTCTCCCGGCGTCGTCTCGAGGGGCAGCACCCCGTCGATCTCCGGACCGCTGAAGTCCGCCAGGACCCGCAGGTCCGGCGGCATCTCGCCGGCGGACGGATCGAACCCGAGGAGCTCGGTCTCGACCAGCGTCGGTGTGTCGAAGGGCACCGTCTGGCTTTCGGGGGACACCTGCAGCCGCGCGCCGGCGACCACCAGCTGGCCGCTGCCGAGGACCTCGTCCGCGGCGGCCCGCGCTGTGAGCCCTGGAGCGAACCCCGACAGCAAGACACAGGCGACGACGGCGGCGCGGAGGAGGAAGCCGCGGGCGCCCTCTCGTCCTTCGGCCGATCGGTCTGTGATGTGCGGTGGCGGAGCGTCCTTCGGTGTCGCCGTGGCGCTCAACAAGACGCCGCCTCCCAGGCCACACCCCGCCCCCTTCGGGAACCGATCGGGGCGGGCTCTATCGCTGGCGGCCGGGAGGGTTCGGGGCCTGGGAGATTCGTCGGACCGGGGCGGGTCGCAGGGCGGGGCTTGTTCATGAACACTCTAGTTGCCGTGCGGGACGATCGGAAGACAACTTTTTTTCGATGTTTTTTGGCGGCCGCGCAACCGCTCGAAGACCCCGGACTCGACATCCCTCTTCAGGAACAAGCGACTACCCTACATCAGCA
>JAGQSE010000309.1:5686-7140 GCA_020439725.1 Acidobacteriota bacterium | reverse complement strand
CGTGCTGCTCGACTTCTGGGCCACCTGGTGCGGTCCGTGCCGTATCCAGGCCGAGGTCCTCGAGGGCCTCTACCCCGAGTACCACCCCTTGGGTCTCGAGGTCCTGTCCATCGACGTCGAAGAGGACGAGGCGCAGGTGCGCTCCTTCGTCGAGCGCGAGAAGGTGCCGTTCCACGTCCTGCTCGACGAGCGCGGCGCCGTCAGCGGCGGCTTCAACGTCCAGGCTTTGCCGACGGTCGTGCTGCTCGACGGGCAGGGCCAGATCGTCTTCCAGCGGGCCGGCGTCACCTCCGAGCGCGAGCTGCGGAGGATCCTCGATCGCTACGTCGGCGGTGGCTCGGGGACGGAAGCGAGCCCCGACACAGCCGGTGAGGCGGGCGCGGTGCCACCAGCCGGGGAGGCCGGTGCCGCGGGTTCAGACGAAGGCACGCCGGCTGCGGAGCCTGTCGACACGGCTCCGGAGTCCCCCGGGCCCGACGCGGGTTCTTGATCCGCGTCTTCGACCGGCGTTCCGTCCTCGAAACCTTCACCCACGAAAAAGGGCGATCCCGTCGCCGGGAACGCCCTCCTTCCGAGTCGCTGCGGAGAGCGACTACTGCAGGACCACCACCACCACGCGGCGGTTCGACTTGCGGCCGTCCTTGGTCTTGTTGTCGCCGACGGGAGCGGACTCGCCGTAGGAGATCACCGACATGCGGTGCAGCGGGAAGTGGTGCTGCTGGCTCAGGTAGCGGCGGACCGCCTCGGCCCGCTCGAGGCCCAGGTCGTAGTTGTGAGCTTCGCCGCCGGTGGCGTCGGTGTGCCCCTGGATCTCGAGGTAGACGTTCTTGTTGTCGCTGGTCAGCTTCTGCGCGAAGGCGTCGAGGGCCGCCTTGCCGGCGTCATCGAGCTCAGCCTTGTCGCTGGCGAAATGGATCTGGTCCTCGGTGAAGGAGGTCTCGTAGAGGAACTTGCCCTCCGCCAGCTTGCCGGCGGCGATGGCGCGGTCGAGGGCATCCTGGGCGGTCTTCGACGCCTCGGAGATCTTGCCCTCGTGCTCGTCGATCCGCGACTGATTCGCTTCGACCTGGCCTTCGACCTGGCTGATGCGCTGGCTGGTCTGCTGCTCGCTGGCGGAGACCTGGTCGCCAACGTACTTCTTCGTGGCGCACCCGGTGGTCGCCATCACGGCGGCCACGGCGATCGCGGTCCATTTCATGGTCATTCCGTGTCCCTCCTCTAAGGGTCTATGTTCGATTCAGGGGCCCTTTGGCCTCCAGGCAAACCGACCTGGAAATGCGGATCATAGCAGAGCACTCGCGTCTGGCCGCGAAGATATTCTGGCGCGGCTATATGCTTTGCTCCGGCCGCCGGCTCATTGGGGCGCCGGCGTGCCCCCGGTGTATCCCCGGCGGGCCTGCACGGTCCGTTTCCGGCCGTCTACTTCTACGCGTATCTCATGGTATCCCTCTCCG
>JAGQSE010000309.1:0-5643 GCA_020439725.1 Acidobacteriota bacterium | reverse complement strand
CTGGCTCAGGCTCTTCAGGTCGTCGGCCGGGGTCACCGAGGCGTAGCGTCCGCCGGTCTGGAAGGCGAGGAGCCGCAGCACCGCGAGGAGCCGTTGCTGCTCGTGGATCTCCGCCACTTTGCCGGGCACGCTCGCCGCGGCCATGCCGAGGACGTACACCGGCAGCTCCGCCTGGCGTACCAGGTCGCGGGCCTGCTCTCCGCTCAGCGTGCTCGCATTGTCGGCACCGTCGGTGACCAGGATTGCCACCCGCTTGGCGTTGAGGCTCTGAGTCCCCAGATCGGGAAGCCAGGCGACCGCGTCGTGGAGCGCCGTGGTGCCCCGCGGTTGCCACTTGGGGGAGCTCCGGCGCAGTAGGAAGAAGTCCGAGGTGCGAGGCACCTGGACCTCGATCTGGCCGTTGCCGAAGGTGGCGACGGTGTACTCGTCGGACGGCTTCGAACGGTCCAGGAAGGAATGGAACAGCCGCCGGCTGGTTTCGAGCTTGCCGCCGTTGGCCATGCTGCCCGACAGGTCCTGAAGATAGACCACGCTCACCGGTGCATCGGTACCCGTTTCGAAGCTCGCGATGGGTACCCGCTTGCCGTCGACGAAGAGGCGGAAGTCCTTCTTCTCGAGGTCCTCGACATAGCCCTTGGGGCTTCGGACGAGGACCGGGACCAGCACCCAGCGAACGTCGAGGCTCTCGCCGAAGCCGTTGGCGGTAGGCGGTTGCGGCCCGTCTTGGAGCTCGGCGAGAGCCTCGGTGGTGCTGCCCGGACCCAAGACGACCGCAACGGTGAGGACGACTCCAGCGGCGCGGCGGAGCCATCTCGCTGGTAGCCTTGGAGATCTCTCGAGGGAGGAGCCCATGAGCCAGGAACCGTCGACCATCAACATTCGAAATCTCTCCATCAAGTGCGGCAACTGCAACACGTACCAGACCTTGAGCGCCTTCAGCCGGCGCGACGAATGGAACGTCTACACCTACGAGTGCGAGAACGACACTTGCGATCCGGCGGTGACGAGGACCTACCTCGAGGTTCCGGCCGACCTCGACGAGTTCGCTCGCCGCGATCCCGGTTGGCGTGGAGGCGGTCGCCACGGCGAGTGGGGGGATGCGGACGGCGAGGGTGAGGACGCCTGACCGCGGTCTCCGTCGCCGCATGGGCCGATTCGGTTCGAGGTCTCCTGGGCGACCTCGGATTCGCTCTCGCCGCTTCCTTCATGCCTGCCGCCGAATCCTCCACGGTGCGGTCTCGGGCCGAGATGTTCTGTGCTAGCCTAACTTTCCCGCCACCGGCATACCGGTGATCCGGACCATCCCGCCGCACCACGGAGCTTCGCTGCAGGGAGCATGCCACCCGGGGGCTCGCCACCGAGCCGACCGCACGCCGAAGGGCCCACCAGCCGGGCTCTCGGGTCTCCCACTAGCCGGCGACGCCCGGCGGCGACCTGGACAAGCATAGCGAGGAGAAGATGAAGAACATCGTCCATATCGTCGGCACCGGCACCATCGGCGAGCCTCTCATCGGCCTGTTCACCGACTTCGGCCACAAGATGGGGATCGACGAGGTCACCTTCCACAAGCGCACTCCTCTGGCCTCCGACCGCGCCAAGATCAACCATCTGATGCAGCGTGGTGCCAAGCTCGCGGTCGATCCGGACCGGCGGGAAGCGTTCGAGAAGATGGGCCACGCGGTGAGCTTCGACTCGCGCGAGGCCATCGAGCGCGCCACGGTGGTCATCGACTGCACGCCGGCGGGGAACACCAACAAGGAAGAGATCTACCAGAATCTGAGCGGCCCCAAGGGCTTCCTCGCCCAGGGCAGCGAGTTCGGCTTCGGCAAGCCCTACGCCCGTGGAGTCAACGACGAGGCGCTGGTCCCGGAGCAGGATCGCTTCATCCAGGTGGTGTCGTGCAACACCCACAACATCACGACGCTGATCCGTACGCTGTGTCACGAGGACGACGGCACCTACAGCCTCGAGTCGGGCACCTTCGTGTGTATGCGGCGGGCCAACGACATCACCCAGGTGGGTAGCTTCGTGCCGGCGCCGCAGGTCGGCAAGCATGACGACCCGGACTTCGGTACTCACCACGCCCGCGACGCCCATTCACTGTTCTCGACCCTCGGCGAGGACATGAACGTGTTCTCGAGCGCGGTCAAGCTCAACACCCAGTACATGCACTCGATCTGGTTCAACCTGCAGACGAACCGCGACACCAACGTCGAGGAAGTGATCCAGCGGCTGCGCGGCAACCATCGGGTGGCGGTCACCGACAAGAACCAGGCGAACTTGATCTTCAGCTTCGGTCGCGACCACGGTTACTACGGCCGCATCCTGTCGCAGACCGTCGTCGTGCTGCCGACGCTCATGGTGCGGCGCAAGCGTTCGATCTACGGCTTCTGCTTCACGCCCCAGGACGGCAACTCGTTGCTGTCGTCGATCGCCGCGGCGTTGTGGCTCATCGATCCCGACCAGGCCAGCGTCCGCGAGCGGCTCAACGCCGTCCGCCACTGGCTCTATCGCGAGATCTGAGCCGCTCTTGAGCGATTCGAATCCGCAAGAGGGGAAGGCGCCGCAGCCGGCCGAACAACGGCCCAGCGCTGCGGCGCGCCTCGCCACCGTCGACGAGCTCGAGCTCGCCATCGATCAGCTGGTCGGCGGCGGCGATGGTCTCGGGCGGTTCGACGGCATTCCGATCTTCGTGGCGCGCTCCGCGCCCGGCGACCGGCTTCGCGTCCGCCTGGTCGAACGGCGGCCGGACTACGCCCGCGCCGAGATCGTCGAGATCCTCGAGCCCGGCGCCGGCCGCCGTGAGCCCCCCTGCCCCTACTTCGCCGAATGCGGCGGCTGCGACCTCCAGCACCTCGACGACGCGCTCCAGACCCGGCTCAAGGCCGAGGCGCTCAAGGAAACCCTGCACCGCATCGGCCGTTTCGAGACGCTCCCCAAGATCCGTGTCCGGGCAGCCCAGCCCTGGTCCTATCGGCTGCGCACCCAGCTCCACACCGAGGCGTCCGAGGACGGCGTCCGCATCGGCTACCACGCCCGCGGCAGCAACCGGCTGGTGCCCGTCGACCGCTGTCCGGTGCTCGTCCCCGAGCTCGAGGGCCAGCTGCTGACCCTCGCCGCGCGTTTGCCCGAGAAGCCGCCACGCCGGCTCGACCTGGCGGCGGGGGACGGCGGGGCGGTGACCACGGCGCCGGTGGTCGAGGGGCTGCCCCACGGTCCCGTCGAGACCCGCGTCGGCGACCTGGTCTACACCTACGACGCCCGCTGCTTCTTCCAGGGCCACCGGGGCCTGCTGTCGGCCCTGGTCGAAGAGACCGTCGGCGCCTTCGAGGGCGAGCTGGCCTACGATCTCTACAGCGGCGCCGGCCTGTTCAGCCTGCCCCTCGCCCGCCGCTACTCGCGGGTGGTGGCGGTGGAGGCCGACCGCGTGGCGGTGCGCTACGCCAAGAACAACGCGCGCCGCAACCGCATCGCCAACGTCGAGGCGGTCTCGCAGGCCGTCGAGCGCTGGGTCGGTCGAATCGAGAGCGGTGCCGACCGCGTGGTCGTCGATCCGCCGCGGACAGGGCTGTCCCTCGAGGTGCGGCGTGCGCTCACCACCAAGCGGCCTCGTCGGGTCACCTATGTGTCGTGCCACGGCGCTGCGCTGGCACGGGACCTGCGAGCGATGCGCGAGCATTACCGCCTCGACAGCCTTACAGTCCTCGATCTCTTCCCGCAGACCGGGCATCTCGAGACCGTCGCACAGCTCGAGCGGATCTGAGCTCCGCTCCGTCGGCTTTCTCGCTTCCCCCCGACCATCTTTCACCGCGCGGTTTCTTTTTGCCGCGTTGCGGTGTCCAATGGGCATGGAGACGACCCATGCCATGTCCTGGAACCCCGACGGCCCCGGCCGAAGACGTTCCGCCATGACCACCGACCCGACCGAAGTGCAGCTGCTGGCAGCGCTCCGCGCCGGTGACCGTGGTGCGGCGGAGACGCTGGTGGCGGCGAGCTATCGGACGATCTACGCGTCGCTTTACCGCTTGTGCGGCGGCGACGGCGAGCTTGCCGCCGACCTGACCCAGGAGGCCTATCGCCGCGCCTGGGCCTCCCTCGGTCGCTTCCAGGGCGAGGCGCGCTTCGTCACCTGGGTCTACCGCATCGCCTACAACGCCTTCCTGAACCACGTCCGCCGCCCGCGCCGGCTGGTGCCCCTTGACGATGAGGCACCGGTTACCGACCCGGGACCGGACCTCGAAGAAGAGCTCCTCCTGGGGCGCGAAAGCGACCGCCTGCGCCGCGCCGTCCTCGCTCTACCGGAGGACCTGCGCTTCACGGTGACCGCGCGCTTCTGGGGAGAGCGCTCCGTCGCCGACATCGCCGACGGCGAGGGGATCACCCCCGCCGCCGTGCGCAAACGACTCAAGAAAGCCCTGCACTTGCTCGCTCTTGCTCTCGAGGAGGACTCGCCATGACCCGCTTCAGCGAACACGACGTCGCCGAGAGGCTCGCCAGCGTCGAGACGCCGGAGCCTCCCGATGAGCTCCTTGAGCGCCTGCTTGCCGACATTCCGGATCACCTGCCCGGCGAAGGCGACATGCCCCCGGCGGTGGCGCCTCCGAGTCGTTCGCCCAGCTGGTGGTCTCCCCGCTGGCTCGCTGCGGCCGCCGCCCTCCTCATGGTCGTCGGCGGAGGTTTCCTCGCGCTCCGCGTCCAGCAGCGGATGGGCAGTGCTCCGCTCGCCGAAACAGCCGCGGATCGCGGCACGGAGCGAAGCAGCGAATCACCCGCCGCTGCCACGGCCCCACCACCTCGGGCGACTGAACAGGCCGCCGCCGGACAGGTATCGACCGAGGCAACAGACCGGCTCGCCAAGACCGAGGCGGCGGCTCCGCCGCCGGCGCCGGAGCCGCCCGCACCTCCACAGGTGATCCCAAGGCAGGTCTCGCCGGTCCTGGTGATCCCGAAGCCTTCCGCCGCGGGCGCCGATGCGGGCGCTCGAGACGACGAAGCCTCGTCGCTCGGCCCCCGGAGCCGTAGCGGTTCCTATCCGATCGAACCGGACGCGGCGCGCCGCCAGGCTGCGGGAGCAAACGGGCAGTTCTCGGTCGGCTTCCAAGCCGTGCAGATCGACCGCATCGCCGGCCCGGAACCCCCGATCGAGGCCGACGGATCGACCACGACCGCCGGTGAGTCGGGTGGGACGCAGAGCAAGCCCAGTCCGATCGCCGACTTCGACGGTCTCGAGCGGAAGAAGCTCCGGGAGTCCGAACGCTACCCTGCACCGGCGCGAAAGGTCGCTCCACCGAGCGCCGAGCCCGCCCCGGCCGCCGACAAGCCCAAGGCGGCAGCTCCGCCCCCTCCCCCCTCTGCGCCTGCACAGGTCGACGCGGAGTACAGACGACTCGAAGAACCGGCCGAGCTTCGAGAGAACCTCGAAGTCTCTCGGGGGGAGGACGAGGACCTGGTGTTTGACGTGCCCGCCATCCCTCCGGTCCAGCCGCCGAGCACCGGTGGCACCACCGAACCCAACGGCCAGGCCTATGGCGACGTCTTCTTCGACCCGGCGGGGACCAACCCCTTCGTCGACGTCGAGGACGACCCCTACTCGACCTTCGCTCTCGACGTCGACACGGCTTCGTACACGGTGGTCCGCCGCTA
>JAGQSE010000308.1 GCA_020439725.1 Acidobacteriota bacterium | reverse complement strand
CGCGGCTTCCGCATCGAGCTGGGCGAGATCGAGGCGGTGCTCGACGAGCACCCGGCGATCCGCCAGGCGGTGGTCGTGGTGCGCACGGACGATCCCTCGAACCCGCGTCTCGCCGCCTACCTGGTGCCCAAAGGAAAGGAGCTGCCCAATGTGAGCGAGCTCCGCGACTTCCTGCAGAAGAAGGTGCCCGAGTACATGGTGCCGGCGCTCTTCATGCCGATGACCGAGCTACCGCTGACCCCCAATGGCAAGGTCGACCGCAAGGCGCTGCCCAAGCCCGATCCCAAGCTCCTGGGCGGCGGCAAGGAGTACGTGGCGCCGCGCACCCCCGAGGAGGAGGCGCTGGCGGCGATCTGGGCCGAGGTCCTGAAGCTCGAGAAGGTCGGCGTTCTCGACGACTTCTTCGAGCTCGGCGGTGACTCCCTCCAGGTGATCCGCGTGGTCGCCAAGGCGAAGAAGGCGGATCTCGCGCTGACCACCAAGCAGGTCTTCCAGAACCGCACCGTCGAGCAGCTGGCCAAGGTGGTGGGCGCCAGCCAGGTGCTCGCCGAGCAGGGGCCCATCTCGGGCGTCATCCCCATGAGCCCGGCGCAGAAGCACTTCCTCGGTCTCGGCCACACCCGCCCCGAGCTCCACTGCCTCGGCGCCGAGCTGGTGACCAAGGACGGCAAACCCTTCGACGAAGAGGCCCTGCGGGGCGCCCTGACGCGGCTCATCGAGCAGCACGACACGCTCCGCATGCATCTCGAGCCCCGAGCGGCAGGCGAGGCGGGCGGTGAGCGCGTGCTGATCGGCGAGGCCAAGCTCGATCCGCTGCCCTTTGCGCGGATCGATACCAGCGACCTCCGCGCCCTCGACGAGCGCGAGCGCTGGCGGCAGGAGACCTTCCGCATCTGGGACTTCGCCGCCGAGTTCGATCTCGATCACGGCCCGTTGTTCCGCGCCGGGCTCTTCGACCCGGGCCCGGGCGAGCCCCAGACGCTGATGCTCCTGGGCCACTTCCTGGTCGCCGACATCGGCTCGTGGCAGGTGATCCTCGACGACTTCGACACGCTCTACCGCCAGCTGTCGAGCGGCGGAGAGATGAAGCTGCCGGCCAAGACCACCGCCTTCAAACAGTGGATCGAGCGGCTGACCCAGCGCGCCGACAGCGACGCCATGCGTCCCGAGCGGGCCTACTGGCTCAAGGAAGAGCGCAAGACGACGGCGCGCATGCCCTTCGACTTCCCCGACGGCGCCAACCAGATGAAGAGCGCCAAGAGCGCCGGCGTCGAGCTCGACGAGGAGCAGACCGCCGCGCTTCTGCAGAAGCTCCCGCGCGCCACCGGCACGCTCATCGACGCCATCCTGCTGACCTCGGTGCTCTACGCCTTCGACGAGTGGACCGGGTGCAATTCGCTGCTCATCGACCTTCTGGGCCACGGCCGCGAGCCGCTCTTCGACGACGTCGACCTGACCCGCACCGTCGGCTGGCTCAACACCATCTTCCCGGCCTATCTGACCCTCGGGGACTCGCGCGACCCGATCACCGCCCTCAAATTTGTCAATCAGCAGTTGCGCGACATACCCCATGGCGGCATCGGCTACGGTATCTTGCGCTATCTGAGCCGGGACCCCGAGGTGGCGGCGCGCTTCGACGCGCTGCCCGAGTCGCAGATCTTCTTCAACTACTTCGGTCCCGACCACGCCACCGAGCTCACCACCCTCAAGAAGGTGGACGGCTTCGCCGGCTACGGTGCCGACCACGAGACGCATCGGCTGCGGCCGCTGGCCATCGGCGTCTACGTGCAGGAGGACCGGATGTTGATCAAGTGGGAATACAGCACAAACCTACACCGACACGAGACCATCGAGGCCGTGGCGGAAAGCGCGCGCCGGGTCCTGCTCAAGCTCATCGAGAGCATGCCGCAGACCGCCTGAGCCGCATCACCACGACCGGATACGAAGACAAGGGGAACCGGGATGTCTGATTCACCCGCAGAACAAGAGTCCGCCGCGCCCGCCGGCGGCATGAAAACCTTCACCGTCATCTGGCTCGGGCAGCTGGTCTCGCTGCTCGGCTCGGGTCTGACCAATTTCGCCATCGGCTTCTGGGTCCTGCAGAAGACCGATTCGGTGACCAGCTTCACGCTGATCGCGGTCATCGCCGGCCTGCCAGGCGTCCTGATGTCGCCGCTGGCCGGCGCGCTGGTCGACCGCTGGGACCGCCGGACGGTGCTGATCCTGTCGGACCTGGGCGCCGGTCTCGCCACCGCGACGCTGGCCATCCTGCTCTACAACGATGCCCTCGCCACCTGGCACATCTATGTCGTGGTGGCGGTGAGCTCGATCTGCAACACCTTCCAGTGGCCCGCCTACATCGCCTCGATCACCGTCCTGGTGGACGAGAAGCACTATGGACGGGTGCAGGGGATGATGCAGTTCGGCCAGGCGGGCTCGACCATCGTCGCGCCGGCGCTGGCGGGCCTGCTGGTGCTGATGATCGGCATCTGGGGCGTCATCCTCATCGACTTCGCGACCTTCCTGGTGGCGGCGGGAACGCTCCTCGCGGTGCGCATCCCCAACCCCGAAACCACCGAGGAGGGCGAGGAGTCCCGAGGCTCGCTGTTCAAGGAAGCCATGTACGGCTGGACCTACATCAAGGCCCGCCCGGGGCTGATGGGTCTGCTGCTCTACTTCGCCGCCATCAACCTCGTCACCAGCCTGTGCGGTATCTCGCTGCTGCCGATGGTGCTCAGGATGTCGTCGGAGGTCCAGGCCGGAACCGTCCTCTCCTTCATCGGCATCGGCATGCTGATCGGCAGCACCTACATGTCGATTACCGGTGGTCCCAAGAAGCGGATCCACGGCGTCCTCGCCTTCGGCATGGCCTTCAGCCTGTTCATCCTGCTCGCCGGGCTGACGACGTCGATCATCGTGATCTCGGCGGCGGTGCTCCTGTGGCACGCCAACATCCCGATCATCAACGGCTCGAGCGCCGCCATCTGGCAGTCGAAGGTCGCCCCCGACGTCCAGGGGCGCGTCTTCGCCATGCGCCGGATGATCGCCATGTTCACCGTTCCGCTGGGCGACTTCAGCGCCGGCCCGCTGTCCGACTACGTCTTCGAGCCGCTGATGGCCAAGGACGGCGCGCTGGCGCCGACGGTAGGCAAGTTCCTGGGCACCGGACCCGGCCGCGGTATCGGCCTGATGCTCGTCTGCTTCGCCATCTTCCCGCTGCTGATCGCGCTGTGGGGCTATCTCAACCCCCGCGTGCGCAACATCGAGGAGGAGCTCCCCAACTTCCGCCGCAAGCAGGCCGAAGAGCCCGCCGCCGAAGCTCCCGAAACCAGCGCCGAAGGCAGTGGCGACAGCGCCACCGACACCGGCGCCGCCTCGTCCGCCTGACCGCCGAGATCACGATGCACCACCCAACCGAGGATTGCACCATGACCCCGACCCGACGCCTTTTGCTCGCCTGCGGCGCCCTGCTGCTGCCGCTCACCGCCCTTGGCCAGGAGACCGCCCCGACCCCCGCCGCGGCGGAGGCGCCGCCGGCGAGCGAGGAGATCCGCCGCTTCGAGATCCGGCCTGCGACCTCGGCCATCAAGGTCGACGCGGTGCTCGACGAGCCCGCCTGGGCCGACGCCCTGGTCATCGACCTGCCCTACGAGTGGTTCCCCGGCGACAACGTCCGCCCGCCGGTGGACACCGAGTGCCTGGTGACCTTCAGCAAGAGCACGCTCTATGTGGCCTTCCGCGCCTTCGACCCGGAGCCGGGGAAGATCCGCGCCCACCTGATGGACCGGGACGCCATCGTCAGCTATGTCCAGGACGACCACGTGGGCATCCAGATCGACCCCTTCGACGACGAGCGCCAGGCGGTGCAGTTCCGTTCGAACCCCCTCGGCGTCCAGGTGGACGGCACCTTCAACGAGATCGAGGGCGCCGAGGACTTCGCCTGGGACGCCATCTGGGACTCCGCCGGGCGCATCACCGACGACGGCTACGTGGTCGAGATGGCGATCCCCTTCCAGCAGCTCCGCTTCCCGCGCACCACCGGCCCCCAGACCTGGGGCTTCGAGGCGTTCCGCAACTATCCGCGCTCGGATCGCTACCGCATCTCGTCGAAGTACACCGACCGCGACAAGGAATGCACGCTGTGCCAGGAGAACAAGGTCACGGGCTTCGTCGGCATCGAGCCCGGGCTCAACCTCGAGCTGGCGCCGACGCTCACCGCGGTGCGCACCGACGTGCGCAACGACTTCCCCGACGGGGGTCTCGAGAAGGACAACGAGGACCTCGAGCCGGCGCTCAACCTGCGCTGGGGCATCACCACCAACCTGGCCCTCTCCGCCACCGTCAACCCCGACTTCTCACAGGTCGAGGCGGACACTGCCCAGCTCGACGTCAACACCCGCTTCGCGCTCTTCTTCGAGGAGAAGCGGCCCTTCTTCCTCGAGGGCGCCGACTATTTCGAGACACCGCTCCAGGCGGTCTTCACGCGCACCGTCGCGGATCCCGACTGGGGGATCAAGCTGACCGGCAAGGAGGGCAAGGGCGCGGTCGGTGTCTACGTCACCGACGACGCGCAGAACAACGTCCTCCTGCCGAGCAACCAGACCTCGCGCTTCCTGACCCTCGACGGCAACGTCAAGAGCGCGGTGGTGCGGTATCGCCACGACATCGGCAACCGCTCGACCCTGGGCGTGCTCTACACCGGCCGCGACGGCGACGACTACTCGAACCAGGTCGGTGGCCTCGACGGCTTCTTCCGGCTCGACACCTCGAACTCGTTCCGCGTCCAGTACCTGACCTCGTCGACCGAATACCCGGATCAATTCGCCCTCGACCGTGACCAACCGCTGGGCAACTTCGACGGTGACGCCTACCGCGCCAGCTTCCTCCACCTGACCCGCAACTGGTTCGCGACGGTGAGCTACGAGGACCTCGACAAGGATTTCCGAGCCGACAACGGCTTCATCCCCCGCGTCGACGTCCGCACCACCGAGGGCATCGTCGAGCGCAGCTTCTGGGGCGACAGCGAGAGCTGGTTCCGCCGCGTCATCGTCGGCGCCGAGGTCGAGCGCACCGAGAACCACGACGGGCTCAAGACCGACGAGGGCTACGAGGTCTACGCCAACTTCAACGGCCCCCTGCAAAGCTTCGCCGAGCTTCGCGTCTCGGACCGCGACGAGTTCTTCGCCGGCACCACCTACTCGCTGACCAGCGCCAACCTCTTCGCCCAAGTCAAACCCACCGGTCGCGTCAACCTCGACATCTATCTCGAGCACGGCGACGCCATCGACTTCACCAACGGCCAGAAGGGAACGCTCACCGAGATCTCGCCGGGCTTCCAGCTGCGCCTGGGCCGCCACGTCAACTGGCGCTTCGACCACATCTACCAGACCCTCGACGTCGACGGGGGCGAGCTGTTCTCGGTCAACCTGACCCAGACCACCTTCGTATACCAGTTCAACGTCCGGACCTTCGCCCGCGCCATCTTCCAGTACCAGGACCTGGCGCAGAACCCGGACCTGTACTCGGTGCCCGTGGACGAGAACAGCGAGGAGCTCTTCACCCAGCTGCTCTTCTCCTACAAGATCAACCCGCGGACGGTGCTCTTCGCCGGCTACTCGGACAATCAGCTAGGCTTCGACGAAGTGCCCCTGACGCGAACCGACCGGACCTTCTTCCTCAAGATCGGCTATGCCTTCCTCTTCTGACCTCTTCTCGCGCCCCCTGGCGTTGCTCCTGGTGGCCTTCAGCCTCGGCTGTGGCGGCTCGGTGGGCGCCTCGTCTGAGGAGAAGGCGGCGACCGACCCCGCACCGAAGCCGGCCCCGCGGCCGGAGCAGCGGCCGCCAGCGACCGGAGACCAGGCCATCGTGAACCACCTCGAGGAGTACTTCCGCACCACCGACGACGTGCGCCGCCGCGAGCTGGTGTCGGAGCTCGAGTCGCTTCCCGGCTTCGATCGGAACCGGCTCGGCGAGTGGCTGCATCGCATGGACCTGTGGCCAGCCCTCGAGCCCGGGATCCACGAGCTCGAGATCCCGGTGGGGTACGGGCACCGGCGCCACGTCACCTTGCGGGTGCCCAAGGGCTACGACCCGCGGCGCCCGTGGCCCTTGATCCTCGCCCTCCACCCCAGCGGCGGCAGCGGCGACAGCTTCCTGCCGGTGGTGGTGCGGCTCCTGGGCGACCGTGCGGACCAGTACCTCATCGCCGCCCCGACCCACTACCGCCAGACCGTTCTCGACGCGCCGCCGCCCTTCACGCCGGAGCACCCGGTGATGCTCCAGGTGCTGCGCCAGACGGTCCACGTCGACAGCGACCGCGTCTACCCGGTGGGGTACTCGCTCGGCGGCTACGCGGCCTGGACCCTGGCGCTGCTGCACTCGGACCTCTACGCCGGGGCGGTGTCGATGGCCAGCTCCTATGGCCTGCCGCCGGATGTCGAAGGGTTGTGGCGCGCCTTCGCCGGCAACCTGCGCTCGCTGCCGGTGCTCCACGTTTGGGGCACCCAGGACGGGCTGGCGGTGCCGGGTCTCGAGGGCCGGCCGTCGAGCGTCGGCTCGATGTCCGAGCTCAACCGGCGGCTCTCCGGTGAGATCCGGCGTCTCCACCTCAACGTCCTCGATCGCCCCGTGGCCGGTGCCGGCCACGGCGGTGCGACCCCCGCCCGCGCCGAGCTCTTCGAGGTGCTCGAAGGCGAGCGGCCCCACTACCCGTCGGAGGTCTCCCACGTCTTCCGCCATATCCACCAGGCGAGCGCCTACTGGCTCGAGGGTCATCGCTGGGTCGGTGACGCGTGGGGAGCCGGTGGCATCTCGGTCGAGCCGCAGCGGGGCGAGAACCGGCGGGAGGCGCAATCGCGCGCCGTCCTCGAGCTCCTGGGGCGGCTCGAAGGCAAGGTGTCGGACCGGTCGGTGACGGTCACCAGCCGGCACCTCGACGACCTGACGGTGTGGCTGTCGGGGGAGCTCGTGGACCTGCACCAGCCGGTGACGGTCCAGGTGGACGGCCAGCTGGTGCACCAGGCGCCGGTGGTGGCGGACCTCGGCGTGGCGCTGGCGCAGGCGGCGCGCACCTGGGACTTCGACCGGCTCCGCTGGGCCGGGCTCCGCGTCACCGGCGGCCGGGTGCGTCCGGTGACCCAGGGCACCACCTTTCCGCCGCTGATCGAAACCCCCTGACGCCGTCCTCCCCGGCCCGGTCCGCCACGGACCGCGGGCTCACACCTCGACCGCGGTCCCCACCGTCGCGCCGAGGTCGACGCTCAACACGCCGCTGCCGTCGCGGGGTCCCATGCGCATCACCGTGCCGGCGTAGCGGTCGCCGATACAAAACGTCCCCCACACCGCGTTCTGCACGGTCCAGCCGCCTTCGCGCAGCGGGAAGACATAGGGCCACGAGTCCTGGTGCTGCTGCACCATCCACTGCCCCGTCGCCGCCGCGGTGTCGACCGCCGCCTCCCAGGCCGCCGGCTCGGCGTCACGACCGACGATCACCGCCGTGCCGCCGAGCCCCGTGGCGCGCTTCAAGACGAAGTCCTCGCGCCGGGCGCGGATCAGCTTCAAGAGGTCCTGCTCCTCGCCCTCGAAGCGGGTGCGCACCGGCCGCACGACCCGCCCCCAGGGCACGTGATCGAGGAGCACCGAGCGCTCTTCGGCGTCGACCCGGTCCGAATCCGCCAGCTCCGAGAGCAGCGCCAGGTTGCGCTTGTCCACCAGCAGGCGGGTCACCGGCCCGTTGTAGAGCGTGCACAGCTCGGCCTTGAAGGCGCGGAAGGCGGCGCGCGGCGTGTCCATGTCGGGGTTGTACTCGTGGAGGGCGTGGACCCGGCGGCCGCGGGCCAGGAGCTCGCCGTCGTCCCCCTCGGTCAGCTCGGAGGCGTCGCGGCAGACGATGAGCGAGCCGGTGAGCCCATAGTCGAGCCCCTCGACGGTCCGCCGGTAGTAGGCGTCGAGCTCGGCCTCCCCCTCCGGCGGCAGCTCGCAGCTCTTGTAGACCAGCGCCGCCAGGTCGACCCGGCCGCCGGTGGACAGGCCCTGGCCGACGACATCGCGGGCGACATGGGC
>JAGQSE010000307.1 GCA_020439725.1 Acidobacteriota bacterium | reverse complement strand
CACGTCAGCGAGATGTCGTGGACCAAGAAGGTCGTCAACCCTTCGAAGATCCTCAGCGTCGGCGATCAGGTGCAGGCCATCGTCTCCGAGCTCGACATGGACCAGCGGCGCATCAGCCTGTCGCTGCGCCAGACCGAGCGCAACCCCTGGGAAGAGCTGGCGGACAGCTTCCCCGAGGGCAGCATCATCGAAGGCAAGGTGCGCAACCTCACCGATTTCGGCGCCTTCGTCGAGATCACCGAGGGCATCGACGGCCTGATCCACGTCTCCGACATGAGCTGGACCAAGCGCGTCAAGCATCCGTCGGAGGTGCTCAAGAAGGGTGAGACGGTCAAGGCCCGGATCACCAACATCGACACCCAGAACCAGCGCATCTCGCTGTCGATCAAGGAGTTCCGCCCCAACGAGTGGCAGGACTTCGTCGACAGCCACCACGTGGGTGACATCGTCGAGGGCCGGGTGGTGAACACCACCGACTTCGGTCTCTTCGTCGACATCTACGAGGGCCTCGAGGGCCTGGTCCACGTCAGCGAGACCGACCTCACCAGCAACAAGCTCGAGGATCACTTCCAGGTGGGTGATTGGGTGCGTGCTCGCATCCTGCGCATCGAGGAGATCGACAAGAAGGTCGGTCTGACCATGCGCGGCGTGCCGCAGCCCACCGCCGAAGAGATCGCCGAGCTCGAGGCCGCCGCGGCTTCGAGCGAGGGTGAGAGCGACGGTGACGAGGTTTCCGCCGACGACGAAGCCGGCGAAGAAGCGGCCGGTTGAGGATCCGCGAGGGGCGGCTGCCTAGCGGCCGTCCCTCGCTGTACGATCTACCCAAGGAGACTTCACCCTATGAGCGAGGGGACGGCGTCGGCGCAGAGTGGCATGACCAAGGCAGAGCTGGTCGACGAGGTCGCACGGACGACCCAGTTGACCAAGAAGCACGCCGAGATCATCGTCAACACGGTGTTCGACAGCATCGTCCAGTCCCTCCGCGACGGGGAGAAGATCGAGCTCAGGGGCTTTGGCAGCTTCCGCATCCGGCGACGTGGGGCGCGCATCGGGCGCAATCCCAAGACCGGTGACAAGGTCGAGGTTCCGCCCAAGCGGATCCCGTACTTCAAGCCGGGCAAGGAGCTGCGCGAGCTCCTCAACGATCAGGGCTGAAGGCCCTCCGATCCTAGCGAGCCTTTCGGACGACGCACCGCCGCCGGTGCCCTGACGACCTTCGCCGATCCGTGCCCAAGACCCCCAGCAAGCCTGCTTCGGCCGACGACCCCGCCGCGCCCTCGCGGAACCGTTGGCTGGCCGTGCTGCTCGCCTGGCTGGTGCCCGGCGCGGGGCACGTCTACCTCGGCCGGCGGACCCGCGGTCTCTACTTCCTGATCGTCGTTTCGGCGGCGATTTTCGTCGGCGTCAAGATCGGCGGCGGTCTCTCGATGGCCTTCGACGCACCCCTCCAGAAGCTCGGCACCCTCGCCTCCATGGGGATGGGATTGCCCTATTTCGTGTTGCGCTTCGTCGCCGGGTACACGGGCGACCTGGCTCGCCCGGGCTTCGAGTACGGGGCAGCCTTCCTGCTCAGCGCCGGGCTCATGAACCTGCTCCTGATCCTCGACACCTGGGACGTCGCCAACGGCCGCCGGCCCTGAGACTCCGCGAGAAACCGAGACCCGCGAGAAAGGCGCCTTCCGAGCCCATGCTCAGCACCCACTTCGGCCTGATGGTCGCCTACGCGCTGATCGTCGCCCTGTTCTTCGCCGGGCTGTGGCGGCGCGAGCGCAAGGCGCAGATCCGCCTCTTCCTCCAGGTGTTCCTCGGCCTGGTGGGCGGTGGCCTGGTGCTGGCCTACCTGATGTACCCGTTCCCCGCCCATCCGCCGGCGCCGTTTCCATGAGCCCGCGTCCCGCGATCTCCACCTTCCATAGCACCGCACGCCCCGACGTCCCCCGATGAGCACCGACGACCTCCTGCTGGTCGCCGGGGAGGCCTCGGGCGACCTTCATGCCGCGCGTCTGCTGGCCGAGGTGCGCCGCCGGCGACCGGGCGTCCGCGCCTTCGGGCTCGGTGGGGCCGAGGTGCGTGCCGCCGGTCTCGAGGCGGTGAGCGACGAAGACATCGCCGTGGTCGGGATCGTCGAGGTGCTCAAGGTCCTGCGCAAGGCCAAACGGGTGTTCCGTGAGCTCCTCGAAGAGGTCGATCGACGGCAGCCGGCGGTCGCGGT
>JAGQSE010000306.1 GCA_020439725.1 Acidobacteriota bacterium | reverse complement strand
CCCGGCAGCACCCCCGCCGAAGGCCGCCGCGCCGGCAGCGAAGCCCGTGGCGCCGCCCGCCAGGCCCGCGGCCCCGGCTCCCCGCCAGGCCGAAGCCAGCGGGCGGCACAAGAAACCCGTCGACGTCCTCGGCGAGCTCGAGAAGCTCCGGCAAGAGGTCCGTGGCCGGCCCCATCCCCCACGCAAGGCCAAGCCGGCGAGCAACGGCCACGGCGAGCTGAGCCGCGAGATCCAGATGACCGTCGACCGCGCGGATTTCCGCCGCCTGCGCCGGATCTCCCTCAACCTGCAGGTGGAGGACGAGGACCACCGCGTGGTCAACTCCGTGCGCGACTTCCACGTCGACATCCGCGACCCGCAGAGCTTGGAGAAGGTGCTGTTGCGCCTGAGCATCGCCCTCAACGCCAAGGGGTGAGCCGGGGGCTCCCGGGCTCGGGCATGGACGCAAGCTCGAACCACCGGCGGACCGCCCCGGAGGATGCCGGGCTCGAGGGGTAGCCGTGGAACGCCTCGGCGGCGGGTGGGCGCTCCGCCGGAAGGCAAAGCCGAGAAAGCCAGAAGAGAGGTCGGGGCCCCATGAAATGTCCTTTCTGCGGACAGAACGACGACCGCGTGGTCGACTCGCGGGAGAGCAAGGACGGCGAGACGATCCGCCGGCGGCGGCAATGCAACGCCTGCGAGCGCCGCTTCACGTCCTACGAGCAGATCGAGGACATCCCCTACATGGTCGTCAAGCACGACGGCACCCGTCAGGAGTTCAGCCGCACCAAGATGCTTTCCGGTCTGCTCAAGGCCTGCGAGAAGCGGCCCGTCTCGGTGAACCAGCTCGAGGAGCTCGTCGACTCGATCGAGTCCGAGCTGCACAAGAAGCTCGACCGCGAGATCACCACGCAGGAGATCGGCGCCCTGGTCATGGAGCGGCTGCGCCCCCTCGATCAGGTCGCCTACATCCGTTTCGCCTCGGTGTACCGGCGTTTCGAAGACGTCGACGCCTTCATGGAGATGGTGCGCTCGCTGCCTTCCGCCGAGGAGAAGCCCCGCCCCGCCGGCACCACCCGCTCCGGGCGGAAGGACTGAGCCCATGATCCGCCCTCTCGGCTCCCCCGCCGCGCCCATCGGCCGAGGCCCCGGCCTCCCGCGTCTCGGCCCGCCCACACACGGAGGCTCCCCATGACCCAACCCCTCGAGCTCGACACCGAAGAGGCCGTCAACATCCCCGACGTCCTGCCGGTCCTGCCGATCCGCGACGCGGTCGTCTTCCCCTACATCATCCTGCCCCTGTCGGTCGGTCGCGAGAGCGGACTGTCGGCGGTCAACCGCGCGCTCGAAGACAGCCGCATGATCCTGCTCGTCTCGCAACGGGACTCGGAGCAGGAGGAACCCACCGCCAAAGACCTCTTCGAAGTGGGCACCGTCGCCGCCATCATGCGGATGCTCAAGCTGCCCGACGGGCGCATCCGCATCCTGGTCCAGGGATTGGCGCGCGCCCGCCTCGGCGCCGTGCACCAGACCGAGCCTTTCCTCAAGGCGCGGGTCGAGCCCATCGCGGTGGCGGCCGAGGAGGCGGAGACGGGCTCGGCGGTCGAGGCCGACGCTCTCATGCGCAGCGTCCGCGAACGGCTCGAACAGGCCGCGGGGCTGGGTCGCAGCATCTCCCCCGACGTGCTGGTCATCGCCGCCAGCTTGCACGACCCCGGGCGCCTCGCCGACCTCGCCGCCAGCAATCTCGAGCTCGAGGTCGACGAGGCCCAAGGGCTGCTCGAGATCACCGATCCGCTACGCCGCCTATCCGAGGTCAGCAGCCTGCTCAATCGCGAGATCCAGGTCCTCACCGTGCAGCAGGAGATCTCCTCCGAGGCGCGGGGGGAGATGGACCGCAGCCAGCGCGAGTACTTCCTGCGCCAGCAGCTCAAGGCCATCCAGCAGGAGCTCGGCGAAAGCGACGAGCTCGGCGAGGAGATCACCGCCTTCCGCAAGCTGGCCGCCGACAAGAAGCTCAGCGACGAGGCCACCGAGGAGATGGAGCGCCAGATCCGTCGTCTCGAGCGCAGCCACCCGGACAGCGCCGAGACGACGATCACGCGCACCTTCCTCGAGTGGCTGACGGGGCTGCCCTGGGGCGAGACCAGCGAGGACCGCCTCGACCTGGACGACGCCCGCGAGGTCCTGAACGAGGATCACTACGACCTCGAGAAGGTCAAGGAGCGGATCCTAGAGTTTCTGGCGGTGCGCAAGCTCAAATCCGATACCAAGGGCCCGTTGCTGTGCTTCGTCGGGCCGCCGGGGGTCGGCAAGACCTCCCTCGGACGCTCGATCGCCCGGGCCATGGGTCGCAAGTTCGTGCGCCTGTCGCTGGGCGGCGTCCGCGACGAGGCCGAGATCCGGGGGCATCGCCGCACCTACGTCGGCGCCCTACCCGGCCGCATCCTCCAGAGCTTGAACCAGGCGGGGACCAACAACCCGGTCTTCATGCTCGACGAGATCGACAAGATCGGCTCCGACTACCGCGGCGACCCGTCCTCGGCGCTGCTCGAGGTCCTCGA
>JAGQSE010000305.1:2240-2884 GCA_020439725.1 Acidobacteriota bacterium | reverse complement strand
CTCGAACCCGCGACCTCCGGCGTGACAGGCCGGCATTCTAACCAGCTGAACTACGACCCCGCATCTCTCAGCGACGGCGGAGGATATCAGAACCGTTGCGGCAAGAGTCAAGCCCTTTTCGCGAGTCCCCGGAAAGCACCACTGGGAGCTCTCGGGAACCGGTTCTGGTGGGAGGTGAGGGACTTGAACCCGCGACCCCCTGCGTGTAAAGCAGGTGCTCTACCACTGAGCTAACCTCCCCGTCGCCAGGGCCGCTGATGCTATCCCCCTCCCTCGCCGTAAGTCAATGCCGCCTCGTGGCTTCGCGGCCCGGACACAGCCTGGAGAAACGCGGCCGCTTTTTGGCGACCCGGCGATTCATGAGACAATCGGTCGTGTTTCGGGCCGGTCCGCCACGCCGCTCGGTGCCCCGTGGATCGGTCTCCGCCAAGGAGCCCACCCGAACCCCTACGACCCCAAGAAAGGAGTCTTGACAGGATGTACACCCTCCCTGACCTTCCCTATGCCCACGACGCCCTCGAGCCCCATATCGACGCGCGCACCATGGAAATCCACCACGGCAAGCACCACGCCGGATACGTCGCCAATCTCAACAAGGCCCTCGAGGGCCATGCCGCCCTCGCCGCCAAGAGCGTCGAGGATCT
>JAGQSE010000305.1:0-2179 GCA_020439725.1 Acidobacteriota bacterium | reverse complement strand
CACAGCCTGTTCTGGACCGTCATGAGCCCCAATGGCGGCGGCGCGCCGAGCGGCGCCCTGGCCGAGGCCATCGAGCGCGACCTGGGCGGCTTCGACAAGTTCAAGGCCGATTTCAAGGCCGCTGCCGGTGGCCGATTCGGCTCCGGCTGGGCCTGGCTCGTGGTCGATGGCGGCAAGCTCGCCATCACCTCGACCGCCAATCAGGACAACCCGCTCACCGACGGCAAGACGCCGATCCTTGGTCTTGACGTCTGGGAGCACGCCTACTACCTCCACTACCAGAACCGGCGGCCCGACTACGTCGACGCCTGGTGGAACGTGGTCTCCTGGAACGCCGTCGCCAAGCGCTTCGCCGACGCCACCGCCTGACGCCACCCCGGCGAGCGATTCGACGCCGAGAACCGACGGCGCGACGCCTTCCTGGGGCGTCGCGCCGTTTTTCGTTGAAGCCCATTCTCCCTCGCCCCTTCCGTCCCCTACCCCCTCGACGCCTGCCAGCTGCTCGACACCTCGACCCGATCCGCCCGTCGGCCATCGTGCTGGCACCTCGACCCGTACCCGCTTGCGGCGTCATGGCGCGTGGCGGTATCCCCCTCGCTGACGTTGAACGCACTCAACGACCAGAGCTAAAGTTTCAATATACAGAAGTTTGCACGACTCAGCTCACCCAATGAGCGCATCTGCCAAGCTCGGTGCGCGCACTCTCAAGAAATTCCCAATATAGTGAGCCTACACTACGACCATTCGAGATGCTCCGGCAAAGGTCCGGGCATCGCCACGATCAAGTCTAAGGAGGAGTTTTCATCATGAGCACCGCCGCCAGCACCGCCGAGGTCTCCGATATCCAGGTCGGCGCCCCCCCGCGACGTCAGCTGACCAAGGTCTTCAAGGCTCTCTCGGACGGTACCCGGCAGGAGATCCTGCGTCTCCTCGAAGGACATCAGCGCACCGTCGGCGAGATCGTCGGCAACTTCAACCTTTCTCAGCCGACCATCTCGAGGCACCTCTCGGTGCTCAAGGAGGCGGAGCTGGTGGTCGATCAGCGGCAGGGCCAGAACGTCATCTACCGCCTGAACGACGAGGCGCTTTCGGCGTCGATGCGCAGCTTCTTCGGCCAGTTCCGGAGCTGCCAGCACTCGCTCCGCTGAGCGACCGGCGACAGGGCCTCATTCCAACCCTGCGCCTCCCGCGCCGGAAAGCTCCCTCCTCTTTCCCGGCGCGGAGCCGTTCGGCTGGTCTTGCCCCGAGAATGCCGCTATACTTGCGCGCCGCGGAACCGAGGGCCGCGGGGGAGTCCCCGCGGCTTCGGTCTTTCCCGGTCCTCGCAACCATCGGCGGTGTAGCTCAGAGGTAGAGCAAACGGCTCATAACCGTTGGGTCAGGGGTTCAATTCCCCTCACCGCCACCAGCCTTGCACCCCGCCTCGCGGGCGTTCTCCGCGTGCCAACCTCAGCGGTCCACGACGACCCGCCAGCCATCGCGCCCATCAGCCTCCCGGGCCGGCTCCGCGCGTCTCTCCTCGAGCTCGGGGTCCACCGCCGCGCCAAGATCGTGGTCGCCTTCTCCGGCGGGCCCGACTCGTTGGCCCTGCTTGCCGCTCTCGTCGAGCTCGCCCCCAGCCTCGACCTGACGGTCCTGGCTGCCCACTACGACCACCGCCTCGACCCCGATTCGACCGCTCGGGCCGAGCGCGCCCGCGCGCTCAGCTCGTACCTCGGCGTGCCCTGCCACCTCGGCCGGCGGGAGGACGGCCCGGAGGCGCCCCCCCCGGGTAGCCCGGAAGCCGCCGCCCGCCGCCTTCGCTACGGGTTTCTCGACAGGGTCCGGCGGTCCCTCGAAGCGGACTTCGTGCTCACCGCCCACCACGCCGACGACCAGGCGGAGACATTGCTGCTGCGGCTCAACCGGGCCAGCGGTGTTGCCGGGCTGGCCGGCGCACGCGCGCGCGGGACCGTTCCCGAGACGGAAATTCCCCTGCTGCGCCCCCTGCTGGACTGGCGCCGGGCGGAACTAGTGGCCATCGTCGAATCCACCGGCATCGAAGCCGCGCAGGATCCGAGCAATGAGGACGACCGCTTCGACCGGGCGCGGCTGCGCAAGGCGCTCGCCGGCGCGGACTGGCTCGATGTCGGCGCGATGGCCGAAAGCGCGTCCCACCTTGCCGACGCCGACGCCGCGC
>JAGQSE010000014.1 GCA_020439725.1 Acidobacteriota bacterium | reverse complement strand
AAGACCTACGACGAGGTCGGCGAGTTCAAGGTTCTGGTGAAGCAGTACGATGCCCTCACCGCCATGACCCTCGACCACCATCCCTTCGACGTCGTCGGCTGGGACGGCTACTACTATCCCTGGGCTCTCAACATCCACGATTTCGAGCCGCGGGTGGGCCGCTTCCACCTGCCGCCACCGATCCATCAGACCTTCGAATGCGACGGCTTCGTCGTCTGTTCCTTCTGCCCGCGGCCCTATGACTTCGATCCGACGGCGGTGCCGGCTCCTTACGCCCACTCGAACGTCATGTCCGACGAAGTCCTGTACTACGCCTCGTCGGAGTTCATGAGCCGCAAGGGCATCGAGTATGGTTCGGTGACGCTCCACCCCGACGGGCTGCCCCACGGGCCGCATCCCGGCCGCACCGAGGCGTCCCTGGGCAAGCCCGGCACCGACGAGCTGGCGGTGATGTTCGACACGTTCCGGCCGCTCAAGGTGGCCAAGAGCCTGCTACCGGTCGAGGACGCCGGCTATTTCCGTAGCTGGATCGAAGACTGATCCCTCGGCGCGCCTTCCTGCCGTCCGCCTTCGAGAGCCCTCCCCCGTGGAGGGCTCTCGGTGTCTGGGTCAACCAGGTGTCTGGGTCAACCGGGCGTCCGGGTCAGCCAGGTGTCTGGCTCGGGGAGGATCTGCCGCAAGTAGCCGGCGACGCCGCGCTCACGTACCCAGTCGCGGGGATAGCCGAGCGAGACCTCTTCGAAACGCACCGCGTCGCGGAAGTGCGTCCCCTTGATGTGCAAGTGGCCGTAGACCACCGCTGCCACCGGGAATCGGCGGTGCCAATCCTCGGTGTGCCGTGTGCCGCACCAGATCGAGAAACGCGGGATACGGCGCAGCCGCACCAGGTCCTGGCGCAGCGGGAAGTGGTTGATCAAGACGAGCTTGGCACCGTCCGTGGCCGCCTGGGCGAGACGCTCGGTGGTGTAGCGCACGCGCGCCGCGCACCACGCGGGCCGCGACGGAAAGGGGTCCGGATGGAGCAGGATCTCGTCGCCGCACAGGACCCCGGACTCCGCCGCCCAGTCGACGGCTTCGACCTCCGCCACGTCGTCGGGGCGGAAGCTGTAGTCGTAAAGAACGAAAAGCGGCGCAATGCGGTACCGTCCAGCACCTTCGCCCGCACCGGGCCACAGCGGGTAGGGGTCCTCCGGCGTCAGGACTCCGAAGCTCCGGCAGATGTCGACCAGCCGCCGGTACTTGTCCTCGCCGCGGTGGGGCGACGGGTCGTGGTGGAGCGTCCACAAATCGTGGTTGCCGGGCACCCACAGCAATTGCCGAAACCGCGTCCCGAGCTCCGCCAGGGCGAACCGCAGCTGGCCCTCGGTCTCCCCGACGTCGCCGGCGATGATGAGCCAGTCGTCGGGATACGAGGGCATCTCGGTGAGCGCCTCGCGATTCGACCGGTTGGCGATGTGGAGGTCGCTGATCGCCCAGAGCTTCATGACGCGTGACGGAAGCGGTTCAATGGACGATTTCGGGGATCAACGGTCCCCGGCGATTTTCGTCGGCATCCTCGTCGACGACGGCCACCTCGCCCTCTCCCGTCGGGAAGAGCAATGCCTGGACGACCTCGCCCTCGTCGTCGAGATGAAACTCGGTGAGCGGGTGACGGAGCGGCTCCACGGTCAAGTCCGGGTGCACCAGCGCACCACCCCCGGTTGGGATGCCGAGCCCGCGCAGGCTCTCCTGAATCTTCCCCAGGGCCAGGTGCATCCGTGGCCACTCGGGCTCGTCATGGACGTCGATCAGATAGGGGACGAGCTTGAAAGCCTCGAACTTGCCCACCGGCTTGCCGTCACGCTCCTTGAGCCCGTAGAGCCCGAGCTGGGCCGCGCCCGCCGAGACACCGATCAAGAGCGCACCGGCGTAGTAGCGCTCGACCACCTTCTCGAGGAGCCCGTTCTGCTGCATCACCTGCCAGCCGCGCCAGGGATCGCCGCCGGCGAGCAGGATCAGGTCGGCGCTCGCCAGGAAGTCGAGGTCTTCGGCTTCGGGCTCCGAGGGGATCATCCGGCAAACGTCGATGCCCGCACCCTCCATGGCGCCCTGGAAGAGCATGTAGAACTCCGGCTGGTCGCCGTTCGAGGCTCCGACATAGGCGGCCCGGGGCTGGTCACGGTCGAGCATCTCTCGAATGCGGCTCAGGAAGAGGTCGCCCTCGTGGCGCCAGAAAAGCAGCTGACTGTCCGCCAAGAGGAGGATGGGTTGGATCTTCGATTCCACGTTGGAGCCCCCTTCTTCCCCGTCGCCGCCGGGCCGCACGGGAGGGTGTAATCGTCTCATTCTACGGACACGCTGCCTTCCTCCGGCAACCATGGCCGCCCTTCCGGCATGCACGGCCTCCGGCTGACCGGCGTTCCTAGCGGGTGCAATCGTTTGATATAATTAGGGTTTGGAGGGAGTGTCAAGCCTATGTCTGAACTGCGAGTACGCCTGAATCTCGACGGAACCCGGCTGGATTTGCTGGAAGGAGACATCACCCAGCTCGACGTCGAGGCGATCGTCAACCCTGCCAACGAGGATTTGCAGCTGGGCGGCGGTATCTCGGGCGTGATCCTCGAGAAGGGCGGTCCCGCGGTGCAGGAGGAGTGCGATCGGATCGGCCATACCCCGGTGGGCACCGCCGTGATGACCGGGGCTGGGAGCCTCGACTTCCAACAGATCATCCACGCCGTCGGGCCGCGGATGGGTGAAGGCGACGAGGATCGGAAGCTCGCCGCGGCAGTCCGCTCGTCGCTGGCCCTGGCGGATCGCAACGGCCTCAAGTCCATCGCCATCCCCGCCATCTCGACGGGCATCTTCGGGTATCCCATGGATCGCTGCGCGCGTATCCTCCTGACCGAGGTGCACCGCTATCTCCAAGGCGGCACCAAGCTCGAACAGGTGGTGATCTGCTTGTTCGGAGAGGACGCGTTCAACATCTTCCGCCGCGAGCTCCGCCGCGGCTTTCGCTGAGCCGCCCGCCGGGCACCACTGCTCCCTCCGCCCAGGGTTCGTCCTTCAGGCGCCGAACTTCTTCAGCCGACCCGCATTGGCCAGCATCATCGGCGTCAGGTACCGTGCCGGGAAGGTACCCAGGTGGCCATGGATGGCCTCCTCCTCGGTGAACCGCCGCCGGTCGTCCACGTAGCAGTGCTCACTCCACAGCAGTAGCGGTACCGGATGCCAGCTGTGCGCCGCCATCGGTGCCGGCGTCGAGTGATCCCCGGTCACCGCCACCACGTCGGGCGCGAGCTCGAGCAGGCGGGGCAGCGCCGCGTCGACCTCCTCGAGGACCGCCACCTTGGCCGGCAGGTTGCCGTCCTCGCCGGCCTGGTCGGTCTGCTTCACGTGGAGGAAGAAGAAGTCGAAGTCCTGCCAATGCCGCTCCACCTGGTCGAGGATGTCGCCGATGCGCTTGCCACACTCGACGACCTCCATGCCACAGGCGGAAGCCACTCCGCGATAGAGCGGATACCCGGCGAAGGCACCGGCGCGGAGGTGGTAGAGCTCTTCCCAGGAGGGCAGATGGGGGAGCTTCGAGAAGCCCCGGAGCAGGACCTCGTTGGCCTTGGGCTCGTCCGCGATGGCGCGGCGCATGATCACCAGCGCCCGTTCGAGACGATCGACCGTCGGCTGCGCCTCGGGAAGCCGCGGCTCGGGTGCCAAGGCCGGTACACCGACGTGCTGCGGATCCGTGTCACGGATCTCCGCCGACAGGTTCTCGCCACGCAGCACCAGGACGAAGCGATGCGCCTCGCCGGGAACCACCTGGACCTCGAGCCCTGGCACCGGCTCGGCGTCGAGGGCCTCCTGCAGCAGGGCACAGATCCGCCGGCACTCTTCCGTCGGCGGCCGGCCGGCGCGCCGGTCGACCAGGTTGCCCTGGGCATCGGCGGTGGCGAAGTTGCCGCGCACGGCCACCTCGCCGCGGCGTAGCACGAGCCCCAAACCCAGCGCCTCGAGGACGCCGCGACCGATGTCGACCTCTGGCAGCCGCGGATCGTAGCCAAAGAGCGCCAGATGCCCGGGACCGCTACCGGGTGTGATCCCCGGAGCGACGGGCACGATGCGTCCGAGGGCGCCGCGCTCCGCGAGGGCGTCGAGGTGGGGCGTGTTCGCCGCCTCGAGGGCCGTCCGCGGCTGCTCGGCGGTACGCAGGTCGCCGACACCGTCGAGGACCAGCAGGACGATTTTCGTCTCGGAGGGCTCGGCAAGGCGCGAATAGAGGCTCTGCTCGTCCATGGAGGGTCTCCGGGGCTCAGGCCACCAGATAGCCGGTGGCACGGATCTGAAGCCGGGCGCGGTTGTCGAAGCCGCTCCCCGCCAAGGTGAAGGCCGCCTTGCGCGACAACACTGGCAAGACGATCCAGCCATCGAAGCTGTCGCCGCCGCCGTAGGGAGCGACGACGGGCTCGATCTCGGCGATCTTGACCCAATGCTCGTGATCGGGATCAAAGCAGGCACGGAGCTCGACATAGGCCCGATCGAGGTCGATGGCCCGGCGCGAGGACGGATGCCAGAGGGAGAAGACGAAGCGCATCTCGTCGTAGGGCTCGGTCTCGAAGAACACCTCGTCGGCCTGCCGCAGCTGGAACAAGAAGCCGCCGCCGCCGTCGGTGGCGTGAATCTCCGGAGTCGGATCGAAAAAGATCTGTCGCGGCGGCGCCGGTGGATCGTTCGGTTGGCGCGTATGGCTCATCGGTGGCGGCCTCGTCTGGCTGTGGGGTGGCAGGAGATCGCGGAGCGCGCCGGCGCGGAACCGGCGCCGAACGACCTGCGTCGCTCGCGCGAAGGGTCGAGTCTATCACCGCAATCGCGCCCTCTGTGGAGGGTCACGCCGAGCCGGAGGGAGAGGGCTTCGGTCTCGCTTGACAGCCCCTGCCACCACGGGTAGCGTGAGCTCGGATCGACCCTCGAGGAGACCATGCCGAAATCCAAGATGCGCTCGTACCTGATCTTCACGGGCACCGGACCGATGCTCGTCTTGTCCACCTACCCCAAGCTCACCGACGAACGACTGGTCCAGAAGCTGCGCCACAAGGGCATCGACAAGTTCATCGCCTACACCGTCGACCTCGAAGCGGTCCAGGCGCGCTACGAGGACTCCTACGACAGCGTCGCCGTCGATCTCGAAGGCCGCGAGGACATCCGCGTCCTCGACTTCAACGGTCACCAGATCATGGCGAACTTCTCGCTCGACGCGCTCGGCGACCCCATCAAGTTCGGCGGCTGAGCCATCGCCGGTCGCCTCCCGGGTCGCGCCATGGAGCCCCTGCTCTCCGTCGTCATCCCGACCTTCAACCGCCTCGACGTCCTGCCCGAAGTGCTCGACGCCGTCGAGGCCCAGGAGGGTGCTCCGCCCTTCGAGCTCGTGGTCGTCGACGACGGCTCGAGCGACGGCACCGCCGCCTGGCTCGATGCGCGCGCCTTCCGTCTCCCGGCCCAGGTACTGCACCAGACCAACGCCGGCCCGGCGCGCGCCCGCAACCGCGGCGTCGCTGTGGCGCGAGGACGGTGGGTGGCCTTTCTCGGGGACGATACCGTCCCTTCCACCGGATGGCTGGCGGCTCATCACCATGCTCACGAAAGCCGCGGCGGCGGCGAGGAGCTGGCGGTGATCGGCTACACCCGCTGGCATCGCCGGATGCGCGTCGACGCCTTCCTCGACTACATCAACGAGTACGGCCTGCAGTTCGGCTACGCCTTGATCGAAGATCGGGAGAACGTTCCGTTCAACTTCTTCTACACCTCGAATCTCTCGCTCCACCGGTCGCGGCTCCTCGCCGAACCCTTCGACGAGCGCTTCCCCTACGCCGCCTGGGAGGACATCGAGACCAGCTATCGTCTTTCCAAGGGCGGCCAGCGGATGATCTACGAGCCTGCCGCCGAGGTCGAGCACGACCACCCGACGGACCTCGCCCGCTTCGCATCGAGGCAGGAGAAAGCCGGCTACTCGGCGGTGCTCTTCTATCGTCTCCACCCGGAGCTCGGCGGTTTCCTGGGGTTGGGCCCCGGCGGTCCTCCGCCCGAGCTCTCTCCCACCGCTCAGACGATTCGCGGCACACTGGCGCGAACCTTGCAGAAGCTGTCTTTCAGGACGCCGAAGCTCTGGGAAGAATGGCTTCGGGGTGAGTACATCCGAGGCCTACACCGCGGCTGGCGCGACGGGCTCGGCGGTCCCCCCGCAGGCCATGAGTTTGCCGGGAGTCGGGAGAGCAGCAAAGGAGACCTGAAATGAGAACTGAGAAGACGCTCCACAGATCCCTCCACGGTGCCGCACTGGCCCTTGCGGGAGCGTTGCTGGTGGTGGGAAGCACACCGCTTTGGGCCGCCACCGGCGCTCCCGAAAGGGGTGCGTCACGCGTGCAATCACAGAGCTCGAGCTCGAGCTCGAGCTCGAATTCGGGCTCATCGGCCCGTTCGTCGAGCTCGTCGAGCCGATCCTCCGCCGCGCCCAGGTCGAGCTCCGCGGCCGAGCGCCCGAGCGCCGCACCGCGTGGCCAGAGCCGTAGCAACGGACCGGTGGTCCAGCGCACAGAAGGCTATGACCGCGGCGCGTCGTCGAGCGCCAGAAGCAGCCGCTCGGGGTACCGCGGAAGCGACCGCTATCACGGCGACAACCATCACTATGATCGACGCCACTACGACGGCCACCACTCGAGCTGGAGCATCGGCGTCGGCTACCACCCCTTCTGGTACGGCCGGTACTACCCCTACTACTCGAACTGGGATTGGGGCTGGTGGTGGGGTTGGGGCGGCTACTACGGCCCACCCGTCCGCGTCTACTACCAGGGCGGTGAGAACCTCGGCGCCCTCGACCTCGACGTGCGGCCCGAGCGCGCGGAGGTCTTCGTCAACGGTCAGCGGGTCGGGGTCGCCGACAACTTCGACGGCTTCCCGAGCTATCTCTGGCTCGAGCAGGGGACCTATGACGTGGTCTTCTACCTCGACGGCTACCAGACGTTGGCGCGCCAGTACTCGATCTACCCGGGGGTCGTGATCGACGTCGAGGACGCTCTCGTCCCCGGCGAGTCGACGCCCCCGGAGGAGCTGGCCTCGAAGAGCACCGCGGTGCGCGACGAGCGCCTGCGCCGTGACCAGGAGCAGGCGGACGAGGTGGCCCGTGAGGACGCAGAATGGCGAGCCCGCGCCGACGACTACGCCGCCCGCAAGCAGGCCGAGCGCACGCCTCGTGACGCCCGCGCCGAGCCCGGGCTGCTCCACGTCTCGGTCGAGCCGGGCGACGCGTCGGTCTACCTCGACGGCCGCTTCCTCGGCACGGGTAGCGATCTGGGGCGCCTCCACGCCGGCCTCCTGGTCGACGCGGGCAGCCATCAGCTCGAGGTCGTCCACCCGGCCTACGAGACCCAGACCAAGACCTTCGACCTCGACGAGGGCGGCGAGCTCGAAGTCCGGATCGCCCTCGAGCCCAAGGGCTGAGCACGGCTACCGGGTCCGCATAGGGCCTTGAGCTAGGCGCCGGCGCTTCCGCGGCATCCCTCCTCCGAGGGGTTCGCGGGCGCCGGCGTCGTGCGTTGGGAGTCAGCCCGGACTTCGAGGGGAGGCCTCAGAGCTCTCTAACGCGCAAGTCCCGGTCCAGCCACCGGGCCTCCGCCAGAGCGATGGCGAAGTCCGCGTCGCTCGCATACTGGCGGTCGGCCACCCGCCGGCAACGGATACGAAAGGTGGTGGCGCCGGCCAGAGGCAGCGGCGCGATGCGGAGCGTGTCGCCGTCGACGCGAAAGCGCAGCCCCGAGCGCTCGATGTCCTGGTCCCAGGCCGAGCACGCGGCGAGCGACAGGAGGTCCGCGAGCTCGACGAAACGATAGTCCGCCGCCAGCGTCTCGGCGGTCGCCGCCGACCGCTCGGTGAGATCCTCGATGCGCTCGTCGAGATCCTCGAAGAAGGCGCTCCACTCGGTGTCGCCACGCTGATCTTGGTGGAGCTCCGCGGCGTGGTGGGCGATCAGGAGCGAGGCGTAGGGATGCTGGTCCGCGAATCGATCAATCCCGGCTTGCCAGATCTCGAAGCGCAACGGCCTGGGGATCTGGTGGAAGCCGTAGGGGCGCCCCGTCGCAGGGTCGACCCGCGGTGCCGCATCGGGACCCCGCCAGCCGTTGTCGTGCTCGCGGGCGGCGAACAGGATCTCGGCCCGGCGCGGGTTCGCGGGCAACCCGTCGGCGCGCCACAGGGCGGCGAGCTCGCCGGAGAAGAACGCATGGTCGGGCTGCGTGGTGACCACCAGCTCGCCGCCGTCGCGATGGAAGATCATCCGGACCTCCTCGATCCCCGATCCGATCAGGGCACGAAGCGGTAGCCGACGCCGCGTACGTTGTGGATGTGCCGGGGACGCCAGGCGTTGTCCTCGAAGGCCTTGCGCAGCGCGACGATGACGTTGTCGACCACGCGGGTATTGGGGTGGTTGGGCAGGTCCCAGACCTCGGCCAACAGCTCGCGGCGGCTGATCACCTGGTTGGGGCGCTCGGCGAAGACTTTCATCACCGACAGCTCCTTGCGCGACAACTCGACCACCCCGCCGAGGGTCTTGGCCTGCCAGGTTTCGAAGTCGACCCAGAAGGGACCGAACTCGAAGCGGCCGCCGGCGGTGCCGCGCTCCGCCTCGCCGGTAGCGGTCTTCGACCACTGGCGCCGCCGGAGCAATACCTCGACCCGGGCGAGGAGCTCGCCGAGCTCGAAGGGCTTGGTGACGTAATCGTCGGCGCCGCTCTTGAGCCCGTAGACCACGTCGTCGGGCTGGCTCCGCGCGGTGAGCATGAGCACCGGGGTGAAGTCCTGGCGGCGGCGCAACTCGGAGCAGACCTCGAAGCCGTCGAGCCCCGGCAACCGCACGTCGAGGAGGATCAGGTCGTACTTCCGCTCGGCCGTCCGTTCGAGAGCCTCGCGGCCGTCCCCGACCACGTCGACCCGGTACTGCTTGCGCTCGAGGTTGAACTTGAGCCCATGGGCGATGGCCTCCTCATCCTCGACGACCAGGATCTGCGGCGTGGCTTCGGTCTCCACCTTCACGCCTCTACCCGTGGCAGGTCGATCTCGAAGCGGATCCCGGGGCGGCCTTCCGGCGACACCGCGCGGATCGAGCCGCCCATCTCGCGCACCAGGCCGGCGACGATGGCCAGCCCGAGCCCGGTGCCTCGGGCCGGTCCGCGGATCTGCCGGCCGATCTGGTAGAAGCGGTCGAAGACGCGGCGGAGCTCACCCTTGGGGATTCCCACGCCGTCGTCCTCGATCGCGATGGTGACCCCGCCGCGGCGACCGTCGCCGACCAGGCAGCGGATCTCGCCACCGGGCGAAGAGAACCGTGCCGCGTTGTCCACTAGGTTGTTGAGGATGCGGTGGAGAGCGTCTTCCGACGCCAGGATCGAGCCGTCGGTGTCGATGGCGCTCTTGAGCTGAAACCCCTGGCTCTGGACCCGCTCGCGGAGCTCGTCGAGACTGTCCTCGAAGAAGCGGCCGACGGCGATGGGCTCGAGGGCCAGATGTTCCTTGCGCGCCTGCAGTCGCGAGCTCTCGAGGACGTTGTCGACCAGCCCCTCCATGCGCTCGGTCTGCTGGAGGATGTAGCCGAGGAAGCGCCGCCGCTCGCGAGGGTCGATGTCCGTCTGGAGGAGGGTTTCGGCGTGGAGTCGGATCGCCGCCAGCGGTGACTTGAGCTCGTGGGTGATGTTCGACACGAACTCGTCCTGCTTCGCCGAGTAGCGCCGCGCCGACAATGTCTGCGCCAGCTGGTAGGTGAGACCGCCGATGACCAGGGCGAGCAGCAGACAGCCGAAACCGAGCATCCACCAATGGATCGTGTCGCGCCCACCTCCGACCCCCACCCCGGCCGCCAGCTCGTTGATCCTCGCCTGGGCGCGCACCACGTAGACCACCCACACCACCAGCACGGCGATGGTGATGAGCAGCGACAGGGCGTAGCTCAGAACGATGTGGAACGAGCTCTTGCGCGCCATGAAGACCGATGTACCTCCGGGTCGGGATCCTAGCAGGGGGCCACCTCGGCCTTACCAGAGGCACCGGGCCACACCTGACACTCTCCTGACAATCCCTCGCGAAGCTGACGGCTTTCTGACAACGCGGCGCTGAGATCGCTGGAAGAATGTGCTGGCTCGATCGGGCGGACCGCTTCCGGGGGTCCTGGCCCGATCACCCTCGACATTTCCGGCAATCTCCAGGGAGCAGCCCCATGGCCCGTACCGCCGACATTCCCCGCGACGAACGCCCTCTCAGCATCGTCGGCTGGCTCAACGCCGCCGCGTTCTTCTCGATCCACCTGGCGTGCTTCGCGGCGTTCTTCGTGCCCTTCTCGTGGGGCCTGGTGGCGCTTGCGGTGGGTCTCTACCTGCTCCGCATGTTCGCGGTCACCGCCGGCTATCACCGCTATTTCTCGCATCGCACCTTCAAGACCAGCCGCGCCTTCCAGCTGGTCCTGGCGATCCTCGGGCTGACCTCGTTGCAAAAGGGCCCGCTGTGGTGGGCGGCGCACCACCGTCACCATCATCGCCACAGCGACCAGCCCGAGGACCTCCATTCGCCGCACCAGGACGGTCTCTACTGGTCGCACTTCGGGTGGATCCTGTCGGGCGACTACGAGAAAACCGACTATGAGCGCATCGCCGACTTCGCCAAGTACCCGGAGCTGATGTGGCTCAACCGGTACCATCAGGTCCCGGGCATCGTCCTCGGTGTGCTGCTCTTCGCGTTTGGCGGCTGGCCGGCGTTCCTTTGGGGCTTCTGCATCTCGACGGTCTTCACCTGGCACGCCACCTTCGCCATCAACAGCCTGACCCACCTGATCGGCAAGCGGCGCTACGAGACCACCGACGACAGCCGCAACCACTGGTTTCTCGCCCTGCTCACCCTCGGCGAGGGCTGGCACAACAATCACCACTACTACAAGTCGTCGGTGCGCCAGGGCTTCTACTGGTGGGAGGTCGACGTCTCCTACTACGTCCTCCGCGCCCTCGCCGCGGTCGGCATCGTGTGGGACCTGAAGCTCCCCAAGCCCGAAATCATCGAGCGCAACCGCCTCGACCGCCCGGCTGCGGAGGCCATGCCGCCCGCTGTCGAAGAGAGCGAGGAGCGGCAGGCGGCCTGATGAGCGACGGTAGGCTAGCCGCTCTGAGCCCCTTTCGGGAGCCTCTCTGGGAGCCCCATGTCGGTCGACAGCTGCCGCCCATGGCGAGCGAACAAGATCCAAACGCTCCGAGTGGCTTCATCCACCGCAAAGAGGAGCATGAAGCGATCAACCCCCAGCCATCGGATGTCGTAGGGACGAAAGCTGGTCTCTGGAGCTAGTGCGCAGCGATTTGGCAGGCGGGAGAGAGTTCTCGCTGCTTCGCGGACTCGCTCCAACCATCTCTCGGCTGCTGCAGGAGCCTGTTGCTCGACGGCCAGGTAGCGCGCCTGCCTCTGGATCGCCTCCCGTGCGCGGCGAGTCAGCTTGACTCGAAAGGTCATCGCGATAGCTTGAGGCCCAGGTCCGACGCAATCTCATCGAAAGCATCGTCTAGCAGCATCCCCCCTCCAGACCGCATCTCCTCCATCCCCTCGTCGATGGCGCGAAGGCTCTCGGCCAGCTCTGCCCTCTCGGCCAGATCATCGTAGGCCTCTGGGCTCAGGACAACCGCGTCTGTCGATCCCTTTGTCGTGACGAAGAGCGGACGGCCAGTCTGCCGAACCTGATCGAGATGATCGCGGAGATGCCGTCGATGCTCAGTGAAGCTGGTGACGTCGTTACTACGAGGAATAGTCATTGGAGCCTCCTGTACCGTCTATTGTACAGCCTGCCAGAATCTCCCGATCGACTCAAGGGGCACCGCTCCTCAGGGATCGAGAAGAGCTTGGGTCTTGGAGATAGATTAAAAGGCGCCATGCGCGTCGTCTCCCTCTGCCCGAGCCTCACCGAGCTGGTCTTCGACCTGGGGTGTGGTGACCGCGTCGTCGGTCGGACGCGGTATTGCGTCCGGCCCGAGGGGCGGGTCGAGGCGGTGCCGACGCTCGGTGGGACCAAGAACCCCAAGGTCGAGGCGATCCTCGAGCTGGCACCGGATCTCGTACTGCTCAACCGCGAGGAGAACCGGGCCGAGGACGCCGCGGCGCTCGAAGCCGCGGGACTCAACTGCCGGAGCTTCCTCCCCAAGACCGTCGACGACACGGCGGCGATGATCCGCGAGGTCGGTGAGCTCCTCGGCGTCCCGAAGGCGGGCGAGGCGATGGCGATGGAACTCGAGCGCCGAGCCGATCGCGCTCGGGAGCTCGCGTCCGAGGGTCCTGCGATCCGCTGGGCCTACTTGATCTGGCGCAAACCCTGGATGGCGGCGGGTGGTGACACCTTCGTCGACGCGCTTTTGACCCTTCCCGGCGGCGTCAACGTCTTCGCCGACCACCCCGACCGCTACCCGGCCATCACCGCCGACGTCCTCCGCGCCGCCGATCCCGACCGGATCTGGCTCTCCTCCGAACCCTTTCCCTTT
Source organism: Acidobacteriota bacterium (assembly GCA_020439725.1). GTDB lineage: Bacteria > Acidobacteriota > Thermoanaerobaculia > Multivoradales > JAHZIX01 > JAGQSE01. The sequence continues at coordinate 1,939 of JAGQSE010000014.1, read as the reverse complement.
ACCGAGCACCACGTCGACGAGCTCACCGAGGCTACCGGACTGCCCGAGACCCGCTTCCAACTCGTCGACGGCCAACTCCTCTCATGGCACGGCTCGCGCACCCTCGATGGGGTCGAGTACGCGGCGCGATTGATTCGGGAGGTGAGGGAGCCTGGCCCGACAGCCGCCAGGCCGGGCAAGGACTGATTCCTCTCGGTTTGCCGGTTTGCGGGCGAGCGGGTAGCTGGCGATCAGCCTCACGCTCACCGCGACCCGGAAGGTGCCACTCAGCGGCTCAGCTTGGCGCTGGCGAGTCGGTTCAGACTGACTCCCGCCTCGAGTGCCTCGACCACGAGTCTCTGGTGAACTTCCGGAGGGACGCGGACCATGAATCGCCCGCTGAACCGCCTCGAGGCGATCGGCTCCGGCACGGTTTCGCCCTGAGCGTCGAGATCGGTCACTACATCGGCGACCAGGCGGCGGATCCCACGGAGGGCGGCTTCCGGAGTTTTCGCGAGCCAGCTCAAGCTTGGAAACTCCGCGCACAAGCCCACGTGTTCTCCATCCTCCTCAGACCACGTGACCCGATAGGTGTAGTGATCTCCCGCCATCGTCTTCATCCTCGTTCCAGTTTCTCGATCGCCCGAAGAACCCGCTGCACTTGGTAGGCCTTTGCCTTCCCGCGATCCTTCTGGGTCTTTACCTACTCTTCGCTCCATGCCCGCCGGAACCCTTGGCGTGCTAGCGCGTGCTAGCATGGCGTGGAGGAGGGAGAGAATGGCCAGCTTGAGCGTACGACGGCTCGACGACGGGGTGTATCAGCGTCTCCAGCAACGGGCTGCCAAGCATGGAGTCTCGATGGAGGAAGAGGCGCGGCGCATTCTCGAGCAGGCGGTCTCGGTTCCCTCCAGTCTCGGAGCCTTGGCCCTTGAGTGTTTTGGGGAGTGTCACGGGGTCGAGCTCGAGCTTCCGCCGCGCGAGGTCTATGAGCCCGTGGACCTCGACCGTTGATCCTCCTCGACACCAACGTCGTCTCGGCGGTGATGAAGCCGCTCCCCAATCCGGTGGTTCTCCGCTGGTTGGATCGGCCTCCGGTGGTGGACCTCTACCTGTCGAGCATCACGATCGCCGAGATCGGCTTTGGCCTCAATCTACTTCCCGAAGGTCGCCGCCGCCGAGATCTGGAAACGAGATTTGAGCTCTTCGTCCACCGGGGCTTCGAGGACAGAATCCTTCCCTTCGACGAACCCGCGGCTCGGGAATACGCAAAGCTGATGAGTCTCCGCCGCCGGATCGGCCGCCCCATGAGCAGCCTCGACGGCCAGATCGCCGCCATCGCCCGTGCCCATGGCTTCGCTGTAGCCACTGGCAACGTCCGCGACTTCGAGGACGTCGGTGTCGAGGTTCTGGAGCCGTTTGCGGAAGAGAACGACCGCTAGGCGCCCCGCCGCTACTTCCACGGCCGCGACACGATGCAGGCGTTGATGCCTCCGATGCCCATGGAGAGCTTGCCGACGGGGCCGGCGGGGGCGGGGCAGGGGCGATCGAACACGAAGCGGTGGTGGAGATCGCCGATTTCGCGGTTGAGCTCGTTCTCGTGGAGCGGGGTGGGGAAGAGCGAGCCGCGTTCGTAGCCAAGGTATTGCGCGGTGAGCTCCCACCCACCCCCGGCGGCCATGCCGTGACCGAAGGTGCCCTTTCGCGCCGTCACCAGGACCGAGTCGGGGAGGACGCCGCGGAGCGTGGCGATCTCCTGGAAGTCGCCGGGGGTGGCGGTGGCGTGAAGGTCCCAGGAGGTCACGGTGGCGGGATCGACGGCGGCCTTCGACAACGCCTGGCGCATTGCCTGCGTCGGCCCCTCCTGCGACGGCGTAATGATGTGGTCAGCGTCGGCGCTGACCCCCGCCGCCAGCGGCTCGAGCCCCAAAGGCCGGAAGCCGCGGGAAGTCATGTGCTCGTA
>JAGQSE010000013.1:2659-7973 GCA_020439725.1 Acidobacteriota bacterium | reverse complement strand
TCGCAGGCCTGGCCGATGACGATGGGCCCGGAGCCGACGACGAGGATGGTGTGGAGGTCGGTGCGTTTCGGCATTTGGCGGCAGAGTGTACCCCACGACGCCGCCCCGCGGCACACGCCGGCCGGGCTCGTGACACCGTCGGCGAAACCGCTTCAGATCAGCCGCGGCGGGGCTCTGTCGTCAATCCCAACCCTGGCGCCGCTTGAGCTCGGTGACGTGGGCGAGGTGGTGCCGGCCGTGCCAATCGTAGAGCGCCACCGCCGCCTGCATCGGGAAGACGCCCAGCTCCGGGTGGACGTAGGCCCGCCGCCACTGGTCCCCGTCGAGGGAGCGAAGCAAGCAGACCCATCTGCGATGCAGCGCTTCGAGGAGCGACAGGGACATGCCGACCGGCTCGTCGGAGTCCGCGAGCAGAGCCCAGAGCTCCTCGCGATACGCCAGGATGCGCGGCTGCGGCTCGGTCAGCGCCAGCTTCATACGGACATAGGCGTTGATGTGGCTGTCCGGCACGTGGTGGGTCACCTGCCGTACCGTCCAGCCCCCAGGCCGGTAGGGCGTGTCGAGCTGCGCCTCGTCGAGCCCCCCGACCGCCTGACGCATCAGCACCGGCAACGCCTCGATGCCGTCGACGAAGGCGGCGACCTCTGCGCTCGAATACTCCGCCGCCCGGGTAAACCGGCCGATGGGATACTTGTACCGTTCGATCTCGACGTCTGTAGCTGGCATGTCGTGTCGCCCCCTGCGGATCAGCCGCTAGCAAGCGCGACCCTATCTCAACCCTCGGCGTCGCGCTCGGGAAGCTTGAGTCCTAGGAAGGTGCCGCCGCTGATCCCCATGAGACCGAGGAGGCTCGAGGGCAGGTCGGGCATGGCGAGGTTTCTCCACGCGGCGTTCAGGAAGAAGCCGCCGAGCACCAGGGTCCAGACGAAGATCTGGAAGCGGTAGAACGCGATCCCGGATCCGTCCGAGAGGAGATCCGAAAGGAAACCGCGAGTGGTTTCGGGGGCGGGCTCCGGCACGACATCGACGACGCTGCCCTTGTCCAGGGTGACCTCGACGGTGCCCTCTTCCAGGGCCACCTCGACGGTGGGCTTCTTGCCCTTGTCGATGACCTCGGCGCCGAGATAGGTCCCGGACGCGATGCCGAGCACCGCGAGGATCGAGGACGGCACCGGCGCGATGTCACCCACCAGGATCGAGATCAGGAGAAAACCCGAGAGGACCAGGAAGAACCACCAGGCCACCTGCACCTTGGCCAGGCTGTAGGGCCGCAGGACCACCGGCACTCGCTTCCCGACCGCGCGACGCAGGATGGCGCTGCGCTGGGCCATTACCAGGAATCCGATCAAGGTGATCGCCAGGAAGGCCCCGGCGAAGGCCACCACGTGAAAATCCGCGATGGCGAAGGTGATCGCCTGGTCGTCGCGCACCGTCGTCGGCAGCCGCGTTCCGTCGGCCCAACCGAGCGTGACGTCGGCGAAGCTGGTCAGGCCGTCGCGTTCCGGCAGGAGGGTCTGCCAGGCGGCCTCCTTGGCGCGGTCGATGCGCCGCATGATGAAGGTCACGTCTTCGGTTTCGAGATCGCATCGGCTCGCCCGCAGCAGCTTGAGCGGCTGGCCGTTGAGGTAGAGCCGGACGTCGTCGCAGGAGCGCGGGCCGAGCCAAGCCGGGAGCCCCTGGACGTGGACCACCAGGGTGTCGTCGAGGGTCACCAGCTGCTCTCCCGTCGGATCCGCGCCGAGGGCGCCGGCTCCGTCGACCCTCGGTCCCTTCTGGCCCTCCTTCCCCGCCGGGGCCTGCGGCAAGGGGGGAGGAGAGTCGATCAGAGGATCCTGCGCCGAGACCTCGGCGGAGGTCGAGATGGCGAGTGCCATCGCCAGGCAGAGCGCGAAGGTCCATGGGCGCCGGCGGGGGCGGCTGGACGGCGTGGCCATGACACCGATCATAGGAGCGAGACGACCTTGCCGAGCAAGCGAATGACGCCATCGATGGCCTTGGCCCACCCGGCGGCTCCTTCGAGTTGGGTCAGCGCCACCGTCAGACCGCCGATGCCGGCGTCGAGCGCCGGCGCCTGGGCCTCGAGCCGCTGCCGGATTTCGGACATGAGCGAGGCGTTGAGACGCGTGATGACGGCGGTGAGGTGGAGGCGCGATTGGGCGAACTCCATCTGCTGCTGCAACGGCTGTTTCTTGACTTCCGCGACGACCGGCGCGGAGAACAACCGAGCTTCGACCTCCCGCAGTGCTTCGAGCACCGCCGTCTTGGTGATCGGGTCCGGCAGACCCGCGCTGGCCACGGCTGGATCCGGCTCGAGCGCCGGCTGCTCCTCGAGCGCGGGGATTGCCTGGGGCTCTTGCTCATCGGGCATCGAAGGTCCTCCTCGATCTCATTGAGTGCCGGCGGGGAGATTCGGGGCTCACCGGTGCTCTCATCCGCCACCGGGCGTGGCCGGTGACTCCCGGAGCGCCCCGATCTGGTCCACCAGGATCGAGAGCTGCGCCACCACGGCCTCAACATCCGCCGGCGTCAAGCCACCGGCCAGGAGGCGGGCCCAGACGGTTCGCAGAGTCTCCGCGGCGCTCGCGGCGGCGGCCAGCTGTTGGTGGATGGCGGCCGGGGCGAGCAGTTCTTGCCGGCGCGCCTTCCAAGCGACGGGATCCTCGATGGCGCCGTTCACCAGGGGTCCAACCACCTCGTCCTGGTACTGCTGCTGGCGGGTGATCGCAACGTCCGCCGCGATCTGCGCCTCGAGGGCTTCGAAGAGTGCCTGATGCAAGTGCAGAACTTCGGCGATGGTCTCCTTGCGAGCCTCGAGCTCGCGTTCGAGCTCGCGCAGCTGCACGTGCCGAACCGCCAGGCTTCCGACGCTCCCAGCGAGCTCCCCGGCCGCTGCCGGGTTCCTCGCCAGCTGGCCGGTCCCGAGGGTGGTCGACAACGCCTGGAGGTCCGCCACCGCGGCCCCGATCTGCCCACCGAAGGAGCTCACGGCGCCGGTGGTCGCCAGCGCGTCGAGGGCGGTGAAGTAGTCGCTCAGCCGGCCTGCCTGGCGCCGGAGAAGTGCGAGCTCCGCCAGGTTCTCGCGGAGCGGATCATCCTGCTCCGCCAGGGCCTCGGCGGTCACCGAGCCGGGGAAGTCGGTTTCGGTCCGGAGCAGCTTGTCGGAATTGGTGTCGACCAGGACCCGGCCGGAGGTGACGAGAAGCTCGTCGACGGCCTGGGCGTACCGAGCTCCCGCCACGGCCATCACGTCGAAGCCAGAGACCTTCGCCGTCGTGGCGCAGCCCACCGAGCCGGTGAACGGCAGGACGACCCACAAGAGGAGGGCGAGGTTGCGACGGACCGAGCGCTCCGGCATGGCAGCCTCCGTCGGCCTACCGCTCGGGGCCGAGCGAGCATGGCCGAATCATTCACGGGAAATCCAATTCGTACTTTAGCACGGGGCCGAGCATGGCTCGGACCAGGGAGGACGCTCAGCTCTGCGGCGTGAGGTAGTGGTGCCACAGCACCCGCGCCGCCACCGCTCGCCAGGGGCGCCAGGGCTCGCCCAACGTCTCGAGCTCGGCCGCCGAGGGTCTCGCTCCGAGCCCTTTGACCTTCTGCGCCGCCACCTGCAGCGCCAGATCCCCGACCGGCCAGGCGTCGGGCCGGCGGAGCGCCATCAGCAGGTAGACCGAAGTGGTCCAGCGGCCGATGCCGGGAAGCTGGACGAGAACCTCGTGCACGCGGTCGTCATCGAGCTCATCGAGGCCGTCGAGGTCGAGCTCACCGCCGGCGACGGCTGCCGCCAGGAGACGGCAGTAGCGGGTCTTCTGACGACTGAACCCGAGAGCGCGAAGCGCGTCGTCGTCGAGCGTGAGAAACGACGGTGCCGTCAGCGTACCGAGGGTCGCCCGGAGACGGTCGAAGACGGCACGCGCGGAAGCCAGGGAGACCTGTTGCTCGAGGATCAGGTGGACCAGCGTCGGGAAGCCCGGAGGACGGTTCCAGAACGGCGGCGGCCCGAGGGTCTCGACCACCCGGGCGAGATCGGCGTCACGGTCCGCGAGCTCACGAAGAGCCGCGTGAAAGGTGGTTGCGGTCAAGCCTGGCGGTGCCACAGGACGCATTGTGGCAGCCCCGAGAGCCCGAAGGAATCAGCGGAGGTCCGATGAACTCAGGAAAGGGCGCTCCGCCACGCCTTCACCCGCCTCGCTCTGGTATCCTTGACAGTCTCCAGATCACAGAGCTTGACGGTCTCAGGCGCGCCCCCAGGACCGACGGAGGTACCATGTTCTCGAGTCCACACGCCGGCTTTCGCACACTCCGCACCAGCTTCTTCTTGACGGTTCTCGTGGCGGCCTTCCAGATCGCCGGCACCGCCGAGGCGGGCATTTTCGTCGCGTTCACCAAGGCGTTCTCGCCAAGCACGATCGGACCTGGGAGCAACGCCCAGCTGACCTTCACGATCGACAACTCGACGCAGCCGACGCCGACCACCGACCTCGATTTCACCGACGTCCTGCCCGCCGGCGTCACGCTCTCGACGCCGGCGCTACCGACCACCTCGTGTACCGGCGGGACGTTGACCGCTCCCGATGGCGGTACGACGATCTCGTACACCGGCGGCAGTGTCGCGGCCGGCGCCACCTGCACCGTATCGGTAAGGGTCACCTCGAGCACGGTCGGCACCCACTCGAACCTCTCCGGCGACCTGACCTCGAGCGTTGGCAACAGTGGTTCCGCCGCCGCAGACCTCACCGTCGCCACCGATCGAGCGGGCTTCTCGAAGAGCTTCAGCCCGTCTTCGATCTCCCGCGGTGCGCGCAGCACCTTGACCTTCCTGGTCGACAACACGGCCAACGCGAACCCCTTCGCAAACCTGACCTTCACCGATGCCCTGCCGCCGGGGATCGTCATCGCCGACCCCGCCAACGCCTCGACCACCTGCACCAACGCAAGCTTCGTGGCAACTGCCGGCGGAACGACCGTCAGCACCTCGCAGGGGTTCGTCAATGGCGTAGCTTCGTGCATGTATTCCGTCGACGTCATCGGCACCGGCGGGGGTACGGTCACCAACACCTCCGGCCAGCTGACGGGCGTCTTCGTCGGTCCCTCCGTCTCCGCGGGCTTCGCCACCGCCTCGCTCAACATCAGCACCAGCACGCTGGCGCTGACCAAGTCCTTCATCGACGACCCGACGATCCCCGGTGACACGGTGACCCTGCGCTTCACGCTGCAGAACCGCGACCGGAGCGCCGACGCCACCAACGTCACCTTTACGGACGACCTCGACGCCACCCTCTCCGGTCTGGTCGCCGTGGGTCTGCCGATGAAC
>JAGQSE010000013.1:0-2544 GCA_020439725.1 Acidobacteriota bacterium | reverse complement strand
CCGACGGCGCCTACCCCAACGTCACGAGCTCGGTCACCGGCGATCTCGACGGTTCCCCGACGGTGGGGAATCCGGCTTCCGAAACGCTCTTCCTCCAGAGCTACCCGCGGCTGACCAAGACGTTCCTGACCAACCCGGCGGGGGCCGGCGACGTCGTCACGGTCGAGTTCACCCTGACCAACACGAGCTCGACGTCCTCGGCCACCGGCATCTCGTTCATGGACGACCTCGACGCCTTCATCTCCGGGGTGGTTCCCACCAGCCTCCCTGCCGCCGGCTTTTGCGGCGCCGGGTCGATAGCCACTTCGGCGGTGATCTCCACCGACCGCTTCCTCATCATCAGCAACGCCAGCCTGGCGGCGTCGGGCAGCTGCACCTTCAGCGTTGACCTGCAGATCCCCAACGGCGTCGCCGCGGGCAGCTACCCCAACACGACCACCGCTCCGACGGCGACGGTGGGGGGCGTGGCCGTGACCGGCAAACCGGCCACCGACACGTTGGTGTTGTCCGGTGCGCCGCGGCTGCAGAAGGCATTCACCGATGACCCGGTGCTTCCCGGTGACACGGTGACCTTGGAGTTCACGCTCAGCCTCGACGACACCGCGGTCAGCGACGCTACCGGCATCACGTTCACCGACGACCTCGACGCCGCCCTGTCGGGGCTGGTCGCCACGGGTCTGCCCATGAGCAACGTCTGCGGGGCCGGGTCACAGATCTCCGGCGTGTCGACCCTGACGCTGACCGGCGGCACCCTCGCTCCCGGCGCTAGCTGCACGTTCAGCGTAACGCTGCAGGTGCCGATGTCGGCGCTGCCGGGAAGCTACCTCAACACCACCTCGAGCGTCGTCGCGACGGTGGGTGGAGCGAGCACTACGGGTACCGCCGCCCAGGACAATCTGTCGATCGCCGGGCTGATGCTGACCAAGGAATTCACCGACGACCCGGTGATCCCCGGCGCCACCGCCAACCTGCGCTTCACCATCGTCAACTCGAGCCCGGTCTCGGACGCGACATCGATCTTCTTCACCGACAATCTGAGCGCCGCACTGTCGGGGCTCACCGCGACCACGCTGCCGATGAATCCCTGTGGCGCCGGCTCCGCGATCAGCGGTACGACCACCCTGATCTTCACCGGTGGCAACCTGACCGCCAACACGATGTGCACCTTCGACGTCACGGTGATGGTGCCCGTCGCCGCCCTCGACGGCTCTTACCTCAACACGACGAGCAACATGACGGCCATGGTCGAGGGCTCCTCGGTCTCCGTGGGGAGCGCATCGGACTCGCTGGTCGTCAGCTCGGAGCAGATCTTCTTCGACAAGACCTTCACCGATGACCCGGTGGCCCCCGGCGGCACGGTGACCCTCGAGTTCACCCTCACCAACATGGACGGCACCCAGCCGCTGACGGGCATCACCTTCACAGACGACCTCGACGCTGCCCTGTCGGGGCTCACGGCCATCGGTCTGCCGATCAACGACGTCTGTGGCATGGGCTCGGTGATCTCGGGTACGAGCTCCCTCACCCTGACCGGTGGCAACCTGCCCGCTGCCGGTTCTTGCACCTTCAGCGTGACGCTCCAGGTGCCGATGGGCGTGGCTCTCGGGACCACCGCCATCAACACCACCAGCCCGGTGACCGGCTCCCTCGGCGGGTTGAGCGTCAACGGCACTCCGGCCAGTGACCAGCTCTTCGTCCAGTTCCTCGAGTTCTCGAAGAGCTTCAACGGCCCCGCCACAGCCGGTGGCACCGCCGTGCTGACCTTCATGATCCACAACCTGAGCATGACCTCGTCGGTGAGCGATCTCGGTTTCACCGACGATCTCGACGCGGTCCTTTCGGGGCTGGTCGCGGCGGGCCTGCCGATGAACGACGTCTGCGGCGCCGGGTCGCAGATCTCCGGCACCAGCTTCCTGACCTTCACCGGCGGCAGCCTCTTGCCCGGTGGCTCCTGCTCGATCCCGGTGACGGTCCAGGTGCCTGCCGGCGCGGCGCCGGGGAGCTACCCCAACACCACCAGCGACCTGGTCGTCGCCGGCCTGACCGGCGCCGAGCCGGCGACGGCGAACCTGGGGATCGAGCCGCCGCCGACCTTCGCCAAGGTCTTCGCACCGGACGTGATCGGCATCGGTGTGCCCAGCACCCTGACCTTCACCATCGACAACTCGGCCAGCACCCTCGCGGCCCTGTCCCTCGATTTCACCGACAACCTGCCCGCGGGTGTGGTCGTCGCCACCCCGGCCAACGCCTCCACCACCTGTACCGGCGGCACCCTCACCGCCACCGCGGGTACCGGAGTGGTCTCCTACACCGGTGGCTCCGTCGCCGCCGGCGCCTCGTGCACCGTCCAGGCGGATGTCGCCGCCACCGGGGTCGGGTCCTTCGTCAACACCACCGGCGACCTGACCTCCTCGTCGGGCAACAGCGGTACCGCCTCCGACACCCTCACCGCCGAGCCGCCACCGACCTTCGCCAAGGCCTTCGCGCCGGCAACGGTGGCGGTGGGCCAGGCGAGCACGCTGACCTTCACCATCGACAACTCGG
>JAGQSE010000304.1:2913-4994 GCA_020439725.1 Acidobacteriota bacterium | reverse complement strand
CGAGCCGCGACCATGGCTGCCACGGCGGTGACCGAGGTCCGTCGCTACCCGCTGTCGCTGGCCCAGCAACGGCTGTGGTTCATCGACCGCATGAGCCCCGGTTCGGCGCTGTACAACGTCCCCGCAGCCTTCAGCCTTACCGGCGTCCTCCACCCCCGGTGGCTCCACCAGGCCCTCGACGGGGTGGTGGCGCGCCACGAGACGCTGCGTACCACCCTCGAGGAGGTCGCCGGCGAACCGGTGCAGGTGGTGGTGCCGAAGCGGCACCAGGCGTTGCCCGCGGTCGATCTCCGCCGTCTGGGCGAGGGCGCGCGGCGAGCCGAGGCGGACCGTCTCGGCGCCGCCCTCGGGGCGCGCCCCTTCGATCTTTCCCGCGGCCCCTTGCTCCGCACCGTCCTGCTCCGCCTGGCGCCGAGCGAGCACCGCCTGCTGCTCTGTCTCCACCACACCGTCAGCGATGGCTGGTCGCTGGGTCTCCTGGGCGAGGACATGGCGGCCTTCTACCGCGCCGGGGTCCTCGGCGAGGCAGCCGAGCGGCCGCCGCTGGAGCTTCAATACGGCGAGCTCGCCCGGCAGGAGCGGTCGCGTCTCGACGACGGCGAGCTCCGCCGGCAGCTGGCCTACTGGCGGCGCCAGCTGGGAGAAAGCCAGCCGGTCCTCGAGCTGCCCACCGACCGGCCGCGGCCGCCGCTGCTCAGCCACGCCGGCGCGGTGGTCCACGCCGAGCTGCCCGCCACCGCCGGCCCGCGGCTCCAGGAGCTGGCGCGGCGCCACCGCACCACCCCCTTCGTCGTGCTGCTGGCGGGCTACGCCGCCTTGCTCAACCGCTATACGGGCGACACCGACGTGCGCATCGGCTCGCCGGTGGCCGGACGCGGCCAGGCCGAGTCGGAGGCCCTCATCGGCTTCTTCGTCAACCTGCTGGTGCTGCGCGGCGACCTGGGTGGCGACCCGACCTTCGGCGAGCTCGTCGACCGGCTGCGGGAGACCGTGCTCGAGGCTCAGAGCAACGCCGACGTGCCGTTCGAGAAGCTGGTCGAGGAGCTCCAGCCGGAGCGCAACCGGAGCATCAGCCCGCTCTTCCAGACCGCCTTCGTGTTGCAGAACGCGCCGATGCCGCCCCGCGCCCTCGCGCCGGGGCTCGAGATGAGCTATGTCGACACCGACAGCGGCACCGCCAAGTACGACCAGACCCTCTTCGCCATCGAACGCACCCCGAGCTGGCGCCTCGAGCTCGAATACTCGACCGCGCTCTTCGACCCGGACACCGCCGAGCGCTTCCTCGAACGCTACGCCCGGCTCCTGGCCGCCGCCGTCGAGACCCCGGAGCGGTGTCTGTCGGCCTTGCCGCTCATCCCCGAGACCGAGCGCCGGCAGCTCGCCGAGTGGGGCCAGACGGCTCTCGACTACCCGCGGGAGGGAACCCTCGGCGAGCTCTTCGTGGCGCAAGCGGCGCGGACCCCCGACCGCCCGGCCTTGTCCGATCGCGGCCAGACGCTGACCTATCGCGAGCTCGAGGCGCGGACCGCTCACCTGGCGGCGCGGCTCCGTGGCCTCGGCGTCGGTCCCGAGGTGGTCGTCGCCTGCTGTCTCGAGCGCTCCGTCGAGCTGGTCGTCGCGCTCATCGCCGTCGCGCGGGCTGGCGGTGCCTATCTCTGTCTCGACCCGCACCACCCCCGCGCACACCTGGCCGGTGTCCTCGAGGACTCCAGCGCCGCCGTGGCGCTGACCACCTCCGCCTTCCGTCACGTGCTGCCCGCCGCCGGCGGTCCGGCCCTCGAGGTGGTCACCCTCGACGCTCCCTCGGCGGTGCGTCTGCCCCGGGAGCCGCGGGGCGCCGAGAGCGCCGCCGAGAGCGCCGCCTGCCTGTTCTACACCTCCGGCTCCACCGGTCGGCCCAAGGCGGTGCTGATGCCCCAGCGCGCGCTGCTCCGGCTGGCCCACCTGACCTGGCCGCTGCCGATCTCGCCCGAGGACCGCATGGCCCATGTCTCGAACCCGGCCTTCGACGCGGTCAGCTACGAGATCTGGGGTGCCCTGCTGAACGGCGCCGAGCTGGTGGTCTTCGAGCGCGACGAGGT
>JAGQSE010000304.1:0-2866 GCA_020439725.1 Acidobacteriota bacterium | reverse complement strand
CTCTTCAACCAGCTGGCGGCGGAGCACCGGGCCCCCTTCTCGGGGCTGCGCGGCGTGATCTTCGGCGGCGAGGCGGCGCAACCCGAGACGCTCCGCCAGCTCCTCGCCATGGGACCCGACGAGATCCTGGTCAACGGCTATGGCCCCACCGAGAACGGCACCTTCTCGACCTTTTACACGGTCCGCGAGCTGGCCGCCGAAGCCACCTCGGTGCCCATCGGTCGTCCCATCGACTCCTCGAGCCTGCTGGTCGTCGACCGGCGCCTCGAGCCGCTGCCCATCGGAGTCGCCGGCGAGATCCTGGTGGCCGGCGACGGTCTCGCCCGCGGTTACCACCGACGGCCGGGGCTCACCGCCGAGCGCTTCGTCCCCGTGCCGCCGGGGGCTCCCGGCAGCTGGTCGCCCGGAGCCCGGGCCTATCGCACCGGCGACCTGGGCCGCTGGAACGCCGACGGCCAGATCGAGTTCCTCGGCCGGCGCGACTTCCAGGTCAAGATCCGCGGCCATCGCATCGAGCCCGGCGAGGTCCAGGCGGTGCTCGGCCGGGCCCCGGGGGTCGAGGAGTGCGTGGTCACCGTACGCCGCGACGGCGGGCCCCACGCGCGGCTGGCGGCCTACGCCGTGACCCGCCAGGCGGACGTCGCCGCCCCCGGCGAGATCGAGGAGCAGCTCAAGCGCTTCCTCAAGGACCGCCTCCCCGCCTACATGGTGCCGTCGGCGGTGATGGTGCTGCCGTCGCTGCCCAAGAACCCCAACGGCAAGGTGGACCTGGGGGCGCTGCCGGCACCGGTGCAGGCGACGGCGCCGTCGGTGCGCCACCGCCCACCGGCGACCGCCCTCGAACGGTTGGTGGCCGGTGCCTGGGTCGACGTCCTGCCGGTCAAGGCGGTGGGGCTCGAGGACAACTTCTTCGACCTCGGGGGCCACTCGCTCCTCGCCACCAAGGTCTTCTCGCGCCTGCGGGCGCAGCTCGACGCCGAGATCCCCAACGCCACGCTCTTCGAGGCGCAGGACCTGGGTGCCTTCGTCGAGCTGGTCCGCGAGGCGCTGGCGGCGAAGCCGGCGGGGCAAGAGCTACTCGCCTTCCTGGCGCAGCTCGACGATCTGTCGGAAGAGGAGCTCGATCGAATGCTCGGGGGTGGCTAGGGCGAGATCAGAGCCCAGCTGATCCCGTTTCGCTCGAACGGAGCACCGCGGCGGCCACCCGCGGTCCCGTTCTCGGGTCTGCGAGACACGTGGAAGCTGCCGGAAGGAACCGGCGACGACATCGCGCGAGATCGCGCGTCAGGGGAGGATGCCGCCCGCGGGCAACGCGATGGTATGAACGAGGACCGTTCCACCGACAAGCTGGCGGCGCTGCTCCAGCGGTTCAAGGAGCAGCGCGGCGACGGCCGGGCCGACGACGCGGCGACGGCCGACGGCGAGGGCCCGATCCCACGGCGCTCGGCCGGCGCCGGTCTGGCGACGGAGCCCGTGCCCGCGTCCTTCGCCCAGCGCCGGCTGTGGCTCCTCGACCGCCTCGAGCCGGGGAGCAGCGCCTACAACATGCCCTTCCCGGCGCGGCTCCGAGGCCGTTTGCCCGTGCGCGCGCTCCACCGGAGCCTCCGCGAGGTGCTACGCCGTCACGGCTCCCTCCGCACTACCTTCGGCGTCCGCGACCGGCTGCCGGTGCAGCGTGTCGAAGCCTATGCCGCCGAGCGCTGGCCGCTGCCCGTGGTCGACCTGTCGCGGCTCCCCGCCGAGCGGGCCGAGCGCGTCGCCGAGGCGCTCCTCGACCGCGAGGCCAACACGCCCTTCGATCTCGAGGCTGGTCCGGTCTATCGCATGCGGCTCCTCCGCCTCGGCGCCGAGCACCACGTGCTGCTCCAGACGATGCATCACATCGTCTCCGACGGCTGGTCCATCGGTGTCTGCTTCCGCGAGCTCGCTCGGCTCCTCGCCGCCTTCGCCGTCGGCGAGTCCTCGCCCCTCGACGAGCCACCGATCCAGTACACCGACTTCACCCTGTGGCAACGCGAGCGCCTCGAGGGCGAGCTCCTCGAGCAGCAGCTGGCCTACTGGCGCGAGCGGCTGGCGCCACCACCGGGAAGCCGTGAGATTCCGACCCTGGAGCTGCCCTTCGACCGGCCGCGACCGCCGGTCCAGAGCCATCGCGGCGGCACCGTCCAGGCGGTCTTCCCGGCGGAGCTGGCGGCGGGCCTCCGCACCCTCGGTCGAAACCACGGCGCCTCGCTCTTCATGGTGCTGCTGGCGGCCTTCGACGTCTTGATGCAGCGCTACTCGGGGCAGACCGACATCGTCGTCGGCACCCCGACCGCGGGGCGCGAGCGGCTCGAGGTCGAGGGGCTGGTGGGGCTCTTCTTGAACAGTCTGGCGCTGCGCGCCGACCTGTCGGGCAACCCGTCCTTCGGCGAGCTGGTGCGCAGGGTCCGCACCACCGCGCTGGGCGCGGCGGCGCACCAGGAGGTGCCCTTCGAGCGTCTCCTCGAGGAGCTCCAACCCGAACGCCACCTGAGCCACTCGCCGATCTTCCAGGTCTTCTTCAACATGATCAACCTGCCCGACTACCGGTTCGACCTGCCGGGGCTCGAGGTGGAGATCCTGACGCCCCCCACCGAGGGCTCGAAGTTCGACCTGACGCTCTACGCCGAGGACGCCGCCCAGGGCCTGCGCCTCGACCTGGTCTACGACGCCGATCTCTTCGACCGGCCGCGGATGGAGGAGATGCTCCGCCAGTACCGCCGCGTCCTCGAGCAGGTGGTCGCCGAGCCCGAACGACCGGTGGACGAGCTGACGCTGCTGACGGGCGACGCCCAACGGGTGTTGCCGGATCCCGCGGCGCCGCTCTCCGACGCCTGGCGTGGCA
>JAGQSE010000303.1 GCA_020439725.1 Acidobacteriota bacterium | reverse complement strand
GGCTCCTCATCGAGCGCGCCGAGCTGGACCAGGCCCAGACGATGCTCGACGAGGTCGGACCGACGGTCGAGGAGCTGGGCCCGAAGTCGCTCGTCTGGATCCACTGGCTGCGCGGTCGCGCCTATCTGCACCACCAGCGTGGGGAGCTCGACGAGGCCGAGCGGTCCTTCCACCGCATCCTCGAGACCGCAGACCGGGAGGCCGACCGTTCGCCGTCGGACCAGGAGCTCTATGACGGCCAGCTCCAGGCGACCCGGCTCGAGCTGGCCATCGTCCTCGAGCAGACCGGGCGCTTCGACGAGGCCGAAGCGCTGTTCCGCGAGAGTCTCGAATGGAACCTGGAGCACCACGGCGAGCGCTTCGAAAACACCCTCATCGTGCGCTACAACCTCGCGGGTCTCGAGGCGCAGATGGGTCGCTACGACGAGGCCGAGAGGCTGTTCCGCGACAACGCGGAGATCGCCCGTGACTGGTTGGGGCCCGAGCACCGCCTCCATCTGCTGTCGCTCAGCGGGTTGATGGAGGTGCTCGGTGACCAGGGTCGCTACGACGAGGCCCAGGCCGTCGAGGAGACGCTGCTGCCGCTGGCCGACGCCAGCTGGGGCGCGGACCACCCGCGGTCGAGGATCCTGCGGGTCGACGCGGCGGTACGCCGGATCCACACCGGGCGGTACGCCGAGGCCGAGGCGCTGCTGCTCCCCGCCATCGCCGGGCTCGAGGAGCGGCTCGGTCCCTCGGCCTCGGCGACGCTCCACGCGCGCATGGTGCTCGCCGAGCTCTACCTCGAGACCGATCAGCCGGGGCGCGCGGCGGAGATCGCGGCCGACTCCCTCGAACGGGCTCGGAGCAGCCTCGGACCCGACAGTCTGGTGACCCTCGGCACCCAGGCACGGCTGGCCCGGGCGTGGACCGCCCTCGGGCGCACCGACGACAGTCGGCCGCTCCTCGAGCGCACGCTCGAAGCCGAGCGTGCCACCGTCGGCGCGGCGCCCGCGGAGGTGCTGCGCACCCAGCTCGCCCTCGCCGACGCGGAGGCGGCCGCGGGTCACGACACCGTGGCCCGGCAGCTCCGCTGCGACGCCCTCGGCCGGCTCGAGGAAAGCCTGGGCGCCGCGCACCCGCTGACACGCTCGGTGCGGGAGCAGACCGCGGCGGACGGTGGCTGTCCGCCGGACCCGTCGACCGGCTAGCTGGCGAGACGCCTAGTCGGCTCCCGCCACGTCGAGCACCGCCCGGAACCGGACGCTCCCTTCCTTCATCGCCGCCAACGCCTCGTTGGCCTTCTCGAGGGGGAAGGTCTCGACCATCGGGCGGATGCCGTGAAGCTTGGCGAAGCGCATCGTGTCGATGGAATCGATGGCGGTGCCCGAGGACCAACCCTGGACCCGGCGGTCCGCGGAGATCAGGTCCACCGCCCCCACCGAGAGCGGCTCGAAGGCCGCGGCGACGACGAGCAGGCACCCATCGAGGCCGAGGGCCGGGACCAGCTGGGAGATGGCGTCCGCGTAGGGCGCCGTAGCCAGGATCACGCGGGCGCCACCGAGCGCCTGGACGGCCTCGCCGACGTCGCCGGCCTTGGCGTCGACATAGTGGTGAGCCCCCAGCTCGCGCGCGAAGCCCTCCTTGTCCGAGCCGCGGGAGATGGCCACCACCTCGAAGCCCATGGCCCGGGCGAACTGGACCCCAAGATGGCCGAGGCCCCCGAGACCCTGGATACCCACCAGGTCGCCCGACCGGGCACCCGAGTTGCGCAGCGCGTTGAAGGTCGTCACCCCGGCGCAGAGCAACGGACCGGCGTCGACGAACCCCATGCCCTCGGGCATCCGCGCCAGGGCCACGGCGGGCGCGACGACATAGTCCGCGTACCCGCCGAGAAGGCTGATGCCGGTGATCTTCTGGTTCTGGCAGTGGACGAACTTGCCGGCGAGACACGCGTCGCAGGTCCCGTCGTGCCCGCCGTGCCAGCCGAGACCGACGCGGTCGCCGACCGCCACGTGGCTGACCCCGTCGCCCACCGCGTCGATCACCCCGGCGACCTCGTGACCCGGAATCCACGGGAACGACAGGCCGGGCCAATGGCCTTCGGTGACGAAGAGGTCGCTGTGGCAGATGCCGCAGGCGTGGACCCGGACACGGGCCTCGCCGGGTCCCGGCTCGGGAGTGGGTCTCTCGTCGAGGGTCAGGGGCTGGTTCGGTTCTCGCACGATCATCGCTCGCATGGGACTCTCCTCCATCTCGGCATCGTCATCGCTGGTCAGGCCGCTTCTATGGCCGCCCGCGGCCTGCCTGTCGAGCACTATCTCGCCCCGGTCTGGCACCGTCAAGCGATGTCCGACGCTGACACGACTCCGTCAAGGGCTCTTGGTCTCAGCCGAAGTTCCCCGTTGACAATAGTGTGTGCCACACACTATTGTTCCCGACATGATGATGACGCCGGACGAGAAAGCCGAGTTCGAGCAGAAGCTGATCCTCGAGCTGCGCCGCGGGTTGGTCTCCCTGGCCGCCCTCGGTGCGCTCCGCAGCCCCACCTACGGCTATTCGCTACGCCAGCGCCTGGTCGATGCAGGCTTCGACATCGACCAGGGAACGCTCTACCCGCTGCTCCGGCGCCTCGACGCCCAGGGGCTGCTCGAGAGCGACTGGAACGTCGAAGGCAACCGCCCCCGCAAGTACTACCGGCTGAGTCCCGACGGCGCAGCGCTGTTGGGCCGCCTCAAGACCCACTGGGACGAGCAAGTCGAGGTCTTGAACAGGCTGTTCGCGAACCCCGAAGGAGACGAGTCATGAGTGCCGAGTTGATCGAACGCTACGTCCAGGAAGTCTCGCGGCGGCTGCACGAAAGCCAGCGGGAAGACGTCTCCCGCGAGCTCCGTTCGAGCATCTACGACGAGGTCGAGCACCGCTTCGGTCCCGAGCCCACCGACGAGGAAGTGGTCGCCTATCTGCGTGAGCTCGATCCTCCGGAGCAGGCCGCTGCGGGCTATCGGCCGGAGCTCCTCTACCTGGTCGGCCCCGCCTGGTTCCCGGCCTTCCGGACGGTGGTGAAGATCGTCCTGCCGATCCAGATCGGCTTGATCCTCCTGGGCTTCGTCATCCGCACCTTCACCGATACAGGCTTCGGCAACTTCGGCGGCGAGATCTTCGGCTTCCTCGGCGCCGTCGTGGATGCGTCGGTCTACTCCTTCGGGATGATCGTGTTGATCTTCTTCGGGCTCGAGCGTCTCGAGATGCGGCGGCCCGCGAAGCAGCGGCGGAGCGCGAAGGTGTGGGAGCCCCGCTCCCTTCCCGACAGCCGCCCCCACGACCGGGTGGGCTACGCCAACGCCGTGACCTCGATCGTCGTCTCGATCGTCTTCCTGGCGCTGCTCCACGTCTTCGCCTCCGACGTCGGCATCCGCACCGGTGCCGAAGGCCCCCCGCTGCTCAACGACGTGTACCAGCGTCACCTGCCTTGGATCAGCGCCTCGATCCTCATCTCGATCGCCTACTGGACGGTGCTCCTGATCCAGGGACGGTGGACGTGGATCACGCGCTTCGCCCGCCTGGCGAGCGACGGCTTCGGTCTCTGGGTCTTCTACCGCGTCGTCACCGATGTCGTGGCGCACCGCCCGGCCCTCGTCGGCGCCGGTATCGAAGGCCCGGTCATCAGCATCATCGAGCGCTCGTTGTGGCTGAGCTTCGCCGTCGCCGTGGCCATCGTGGTGGTGACCAACGGCGTGCGCTTCTATCGTGCCTTGACCGGGCGCCGGCAGGTTGCGGACGGCGTCGGGCCGGTGGACGGTGCGCCGGTTACAATGACCGGATCCGATTCCTGACCCTCGGCCTGCCGTCATCGGCACGTCAACTCTCGAGAAGGAGAACCGAGTATGAAGCGACATC
Source organism: Acidobacteriota bacterium (assembly GCA_020439725.1). GTDB lineage: Bacteria > Acidobacteriota > Thermoanaerobaculia > Multivoradales > JAHZIX01 > JAGQSE01. The sequence goes on along the minus strand of JAGQSE010000303.1, from coordinate 1,584 downwards.
GCTGGGTCGTCCTGGGACTGGCCGCGACCGCCCTGACCCTCTTCGTCCCCCAAGCTCAGGCCAAGAAGAGCTCCGGCCCCGCCGGTACCTATGACGAGGGCCGCCTGGTTGCGTCGTGGTTCAGCCAGGAGCCGTTGACCTTCGTCGAAGCCGACGAGATCGACTACCTGTGGGTTCGCGAAGGCTTCGACGTCGCCGGTAAGAGCTTCCAGTTCAAGAGCTGGCCGGCGCCGGTCTACCTCGGCGAGGACGCCGAGGACCGCGACCAGGACGACAAGGATCTGGCCAAGCAGCTCAACTCGAACATCGTCGAGCTCCTGGTCCGCGAGTGGGGCGAGGCCTGGGCCGGCAAGGGTGCCAAGACCTCGACCAGCTCGGGGGACATCGTCGTCGAGGGTCGTATCGTCGATTGCAGCACCGGCAGCGCCGCAGCCAAGTTCTGGGTCGGCATGGGCGCCGGTGCCGGCTCGACCGTCGTCGACCTCAAGTTCACCGAGAAGGGCTCGGGACGCCTGGTCGCCGCGATGCACCACCGCATCGTCAGCGGCACCAACTGGTCGACCACCGACAGCAAGTTCAAGAAGTGGATCCGCAAGGTCGGTGACGAGATCGCCGACGAGGGGCTCGGCAAGCTGTACGAGAAGGGTGACCGGGTCAAGAAGTAGACCCGTCCCGCTCCACCCGAACGCCAAACGACCCCGGGGGCTCCGAGCTCCCGGGGTCGTTTGCTTTGGGACGAGCGGCCCTCTGGGGGCCACGCGCCGCGTCAGGGGAAGTTGAAGGTGACCGTGCAGGTCTTGTCGGCGTCCAACAGCACCGAGGTCGAGAAGGTGTTGCCCGAGCAATCACCACCCCAGCCGCCGAAGGAGCCCAGCGACGGTCTCGCCGACAGCGTCACCGTGGTGTCGAGGTCGAACTGGCCGCTGCAGTCACCCTCGCAGCGCATGCCTCCAGGAATCGCCGTGACCGTGCCCTCGCCGGCGCCGAGGAAGATCAGCGTCAGCGTGGCCGTGGCCGGCGCCGCGTCGAAGGTGGCGGTACAGGTGACGTCCGAGCTCAGGTTGACGATGCCGTCGGCACAGTCCGCGTCACCGCTCCACCCCACGAACACCGAGCCCGCATCGGCCACCGCCGACAGCGTCACCCGGGTCGGATTGGGGAAGCCCGCCGAACAGGTGCCGCCGCACTCGATCCCCGCCGGGTCGCTGGTCACCGTGCCGCTGCCGTCACCGGCGGTCTCGATGGTGAGCACCGCGGGCACCGCGGTGGTGTTGAAGCGCGCGAAACAGTTGGTCACGCCGCTCGGGCTGATGATGCCGTCGGCGCAGTCCGCGTCGCCACTGAAGCCGGCGAACACCGAGCCCGCATCGGCCACCGCGGTGAGGGTCACGCTCGGGACACCGGTGAAGGTGGCCATGCAGGTGGCACCGCAGTCGATGCCTACCGGATCGCTCGTGACGGTGCCGGTGCCGAGACCGATCTTGCTCACCTTGATGGTGGCCGGCTGCTGGTCGAAGACCGCGGTGCAATGAGCATCGGCGATCAGCGCCAGGGCGCCGTCCTCGCAGTCCGCATCGCCGGTCC
>JAGQSE010000302.1 GCA_020439725.1 Acidobacteriota bacterium | reverse complement strand
TCGCCGCCCAAGCGACGGCCAAGAACGGCCGGTTGGTGGACGCGAGACCGCTCGCCAGCCCCTGCTCGATCTCGTTCGCCTCGAAGCCGGCGGCGCTCAAGACGCCCGCGCGACCCCCGGGCAGACTCGAGGTCCCGAAGATCTCGAGAACTCGCTCCACTGCGTCGGCGATGGCGCGCCTCGGGGAGGTTCTCGAGCACCAGGTCGAAGCGCAGGCTCTGCCCCGTGGCGTGGGCCGGGCCGACGTGCAGGGTGGTGGTTCGGGTCGCGCCTCCCGCGGTCGCCGGGGGACGGGCTGGTGCTCGGGTCGTCACGCTCATGGGATCTCTCCTCTGGATGGTCCCCGCGAGGCTCGGTCCGGGGAGGTTCGAGGACCGGAATCGGTGCTCCTCGTCCAGATAGCCCCGTTCGGGGCGGGAGAGTCTCAGGCCTGTTGAGATCGAGAGTGCCGCCATCGGATCGATGCGGCAGACTAGGGGTCGCGCCGATCCTTCCTTCGCAGACGCTCGAAGGTCATCCGAGATCGGAGGCCGTCTAGAGTGGAGAACCCGGCCCATCGGGTCGGACTCGGAGAGTCGTCAGCGCGCCGGGGATCCGCCCGAGATCGCTCGTCTCGAACCTCGGGGATGGGAGGACGTTCGAATGACGGAACCAGAGACTTCGGCCCGATCCGTCTCGCCGATGCCCAAGCGCCTCGTGATCTGTCTCGACGGAACCTGGAACAGCCCTGCCAGGGAATCCGAGCGCGACGACGGGGACAAGGTCTTCAAGCCCAGCAACGTGCTCAAGCTCGCCCGGGCGGTCAAGCCCATCGACGACTGCACGGGCGCACTCCGGTTCGAGGGGCAGCCGGCCGCCGGCGACCGGGTCACGATCGACACGCGGAGCTACGTGTTTCGGACGGCCGGCGACCTGGCCGCCGACGAGGTCATGATCGGAGAGACGCCCAAGGAATCCCTCAAGAACCTGCGGTTTGCGATCAATGCCCGGCGCCAGCGGAAGCCTCGTTACGGGGCGGCCACGCGCCGGCACGAAACCGTCGGAGCCCGGCCGGTCGCCGGCGACCGGAGCCTCCTCGAGATCTTCAGCCGGGCCCCCGGCGGCGGCGCCTACCCGTTCGTCGTGGAAACGACCTTTGACGCCGGCACCTGGTGCTCGAGACACGAGATCGCGAGGCGCGCCAGCGCCCTCGGTCTCGATCCCACCCTGGGCATCCCCCAGATCGTCTACTACGACATCGGTGTCGGCGCGCTGCGGAAGTTCAAAGGGACCTGGAACAAGTTCCATCGGTTCGTCGACAAGAACCTCGGAGGTGCCCGCGGTGCGGGCTTCGAGGGCAACGTCGAAGACGCCTATGGGTTTCTCTGTCTGAACTATTGTCAGGGCGATGAGATCTATCTCTTCGGTTTCAGCCGAGGGGCCGCTTCGGCGCGCAGCCTGAGCCATTTCATCGACTGGATGGGCGGAGTGCTGCCGGCTCGCGACGCGTACTGGACGCCGCGCTATTTCGATGCATTTCTCGCCGGCGAGAGCTTTGACGGCGCCCGATCCAAGATCCACGACGAGCTTTTGGACCAGGCGAAGCGAGGTGGGGCGGCACCGGACAAGGCGGCGAAGAAGGCCGCGGAGCGGCTGGGGACGGTGCTGCCCGCCACCATCCGGTTCCTCGGAGTGTGGGACACGGTCCTGGCCCTCGGTGGCGACCGGGACCCTCGCCATCTCAAACCTCGGCCCGCGGGATGTGTCGAACGGGCTTGCCAGGCCCTGGCGGTCGACGAGGCGCGGAGTGACTTCGAGCCCAGGATCTGGGACGGGCCGGCCCATGACCGGCAACGCCTCGAGCAATGCTGGTTCGCGGGGGTGCACACCAGCATCGGCGGCGGCTATGTCCACGATGGTCTGGCCAATACGCCGCTCCGATGGATCCTCGAAGCCGCGCGGTCGCTGGGTCTCGGACTGGACGACGACTTTCTCGAGGCCTATCCCGCCTATGCCTTGGACCAGCTCTATCCGTCGTACAAGGTGCGCTACCGCATCTGGGATTGGGTCCGCGGCAGGAACGGGGTACGCAAGATCCGAGTCTCTGCGGACGCTGGGCTGACGCTCCATCCGTCGGTGATGGAGCGTTTGACCGCCGAGCCCGACGGCGAGACCCATCCACGGTTTGAGCTCTATCGCCCCAAGAACCTCCTCCGATTCCTCGCCCGTCAGGGGGACCTGGAAGCCTTCCTGGCCACCATCCCCGGCCTCGCCGCCGACCTCGAGCTGAGCGACGAGGTGCGCCGGGCCATCGCCCGCGCTCGCTGAGCATCCGTCAGGGTGTCCCAGCGCCTCCGAGCCGGTCGTGGAGCCAAGCCTTGGCGAGGCGCAGGTGGCGGTGGGCGGTGGCGCGGGAAACGCCGAGGGTCTCGGCGACCTCCTCGTAGGTCAGACCGCCGAAATAGACCAGCTCGACGACGCGGGCCTTGTCCGGGTCGAGCTCGGCGAGCTCGGTGAGCGCCCGGTCGAGCTCGAGGATCTCGAGCGCCGGCGGCGGGGTGGCGGGCTCGGGACCCGCACCACCCAGCTCCTCGAGCGACACCCGGGCGTTGCCGCCGCCCCGCTTGAGGCGCGCCTTGTCGCGGCTACGGTTGATCAGGATGCGGCGCATCAGCCGGGCGGCGACGGCGAGGAAGTGGGCGCGGTCCTGCCACGGCACCTCGACGTCGACCAGCCGCAGGAAAGCCTCGTGGACCAGGTCCGTGGCCGCCAGGGTCTGGCCCCGGCGCTCGTAGCCGACGTGGTGCTGGGCGAGCCGTCGCAGTTCGCGGTAGATCCGCGGTGTCAGCCGGTCGAGGGCGTCCGGGTCGCCGGCGCGCCAGGCGACGAGCAGCTCGGTGACCGAGGGCTCGGGCTGCGGCGGCGCCGTCATGGCGGGTGGGATCCTCCGTTCGAGGCGGTCGGGCGGTGGTGGCGGGCGTACACTGGCAAGCCACCGACCATGCGGCGAATACTAACGCTCGGGAGACGACCATGCCGGCGAACGGGGAGTGGCGGGAGATCGAGGAGCTCTTCTTCGCGGCGGAGCGCCTGCCACCGGCGGAACGCAGCGCCCTTCTCGACGAACGCTGTGGTGATCGCCACGAGCTCCGCCGGCAGGTCGAGCGGCTGCTCGCCGCCGCCGAGACCGAGCACGACCGCATCGCCGAGGTCGTCGGTCGGGCCGCCGCCGACGTCGACGGCGCGGCTCTGGTCGAGGAGGACGACGGCCGGGTGGGCGCCTACCGGCTGCTCGAGGTCATCGGCCAGGGCGGCATGGGTACGGTCTATCTGGCAACGCGGGTCGACGGTGAGTACCGGCAGGACGTCGCGGTCAAGGTGGTCCGCGAGGGGTTGGCGCGCGGTGACGCGCGGCGCCGCTTTCTCCGCGAGCGCCAGATCCTCGCCCGTCTCGACCACCCGGCGGTGGCGCGGCTCCTCGACGGCGGCACCCTGGCGGACGGGCGCCCCTACCTGGTCATGGAGCATGTCGAGGGCTTGCCCATCGACCTCTACTGCGACCGCCACCGGCTGCCGCTTCGCCCTCGTCTAGCGCTCTTTCTCGAGGTCTGTGAGGCCGTCCACGACGCCCACGGCCACCTGGTGGTCCACCGCGACCTCAAGCCCTCGAACATCCTGGTCGGTCCGAGCGGTCACGCCAAGCTCCTCGACTTCGGAATCTCGAAGCTCCTGGGGGACGATCTTGCCGGCGGCGAGACGACCTTCGGCCATCGGCTGCTGACCCCGGAGTTCGCGAGCCCCGAGCAGCTCCGCGACGAGCCCGTCACCACCGCCGTCGACGTCTACGCCCTCGGTCTCTTGCTCCACCGCCTGCTCACCGGGGTCGGCCCCTATGCCGGGAAGCCGTCGACCGCCGCCGAGCTGCGCCGCACCATCTGCGAGGTCGAGGCCGAGCGGCCGAGCGCCGCGGTCCGCAAGCTGATGGCCTCGGACCCCGCTCGCGCCGCGGAGGTCGCCAGCGAGCGCGGAACGATGCCCGCGCGCCTGGTCGGCCTGCTCACCGGCGACCTCGACCACATCGTCGCCAAGGCGCTGCGCAAGGAGCCCCGCGAGCGCTACCGCTCGGTGGACCGGCTGGCGGCGGATCTCGGACGCCACCTCGAAGGCTTGCCCGTCGAAGCCCGGCGGGGCGATCTGCGCTACCGCGCCGGTCGTTTCGTCCGCCGTCACCGCACCGTCGTCGCGGCGGGCCTCGCGGCGCTCGTCGCCCTCACCCTCGGCCTGGTCGGTCAGATCCGCGAGGCGCAGCGCGCCAACCGCGAGGCGCTGGCCTCCGAGCAGGTCGTCGGCTTCCTGACGGATCTCTTCGACGCCTCGGACCCCATGGAGACCCTCGACACCACCACCGTCGGTGACCTGTTGCACCGGGCGGTGGCGAGGATCGACGGCGAGCTCGAAGACCAGCCGCTGGTGCGCGCGCGGCTGATGGCGACGCTGGGCCGCGTCTACCACAACCGCGGCCGCTTCGACGAGGCGCTGCCGCTCTTCGAGCAGGTCCTCGCGCTGCGCCGGGCGGCGCTCCCCGCGGACCACCCGGACGTCGCCACCGCGCATCTCGACCTCGCCGACGATCTGCGTGTCCTGGGGCGGGTCGACGAGGCGATGCCGCACTACGAGCGGGCCCTCGAGCTCCGCCGCCGGCGCTTCGGGGACGACTCCCTGGAGACCGCCCAGGTGCTCAACAACCTGGCCCTGAACCTGATCCGCAAGGCCGAGCTGCCCCGCGCCCGCGAGCTGCTCGAGCGGGCCCTGGCGATCCGCCGCCGCGACCTCGGCCCGAGCTACCTGGTGGCCCAGACGCTTCACAACCTGACGCTCATCGCCGCCCAGGAAGGCGACGCGGGGCGAGCCCGCGACCTGGCCCGCGAGACCCTGGCGATCAAGGCCGAGGTGCTCCCCGCGGACCACCCGTCGACCGGGCGCACGCTGACGCTCCTCGCCGACGCCGAGCAGGACCTGGGCGACTACACGGACGCCGAGGCCGCCCTCGAGCGGGCGCTGGCGATCTTTCGCAAGGCCTGGGGAGAGACCCATGTCGACGTGCTGACGGCGGAGGGCAAGCTCGCCGAGGTCCACCACCTGGAAGGTCACGTCGAGACCGCCGAGGCGGAGCAACGCCGCGTCCTGGCGGCGAAACGGGAGCACCTCGGCGCCGAGCATCCCGAGGTGGCGCGGAGCCTCGTGGCCCTCGCCGGGCAGCTCGGCGACCAGGGCCGGGTGGGGGAGGCGAGCCCCCTCCTCGAGGAGGCGCTGGCGATCCGCTCGAAGGCGCTCGGCCCGCAGCATCCCACCACCGCCTGGACCCGGCTTCTCCTCGCCGACGCGCTGTGCAGCGCTCGCCCCGACGGCCGAGGTCTCCTCCTGGCGGAGCAGGGGCAGAGCGTTCTCGAGGCCGAGCTGCCCCGGCGCCTCCCGCGAATCGAGCAGGGCCGGCGGATCCTCGCTCACTGTGCAGCCGGCGATGGGCCCGGGAGGGGGACGCCGCCCACGCTCCCCGAGAGGAAGCCCTGAGTCCGGGGGCTCTCGGGGGCTCGTGTCTCCGTGTTACGACTTGTTCGCAGGGTCTGAAGGACGCTAGATTGGCGTCGACTTTCGTACTTCCACGAAGGCTCGTTCGGAGGAACGCCCCATGAGATCCCCCCTGCGCTCGGCTCTAGTCCTCGGCCTGCTCGTCGTTGTCTTGCCCGTCCTCGCCTTCGCTCAAGCCGCCACCGGTTGCCTGCCGGCGCCGGGTTCGGACCTGGTCTCCCCGTCGTCGCCGCAGCCCGCCGATGCACCCTTCTCTCCCGCGCCACGGCCGCTCAACCCCGAGTGCCACGCCTGCATCTCGGGCTTCACCAGCTCGGTCGGCGGCGGGCCCTCCCACACCGGCTCCGGCGCCGACTGCGCCGCCGCCACCGCCGATCTCTACGCCCAGCTGGTCGCCTACGCGGACGCCGAGTGCGCCGTCGAAAGCGTCTATGGCAAGTGCACCTTCCGCGTCATCCACACCAGCGGCTGCTACGACGCGGTGTACGTCAAGGCGATCCTCATCGACGGCTACACCAACTTCAGCTGCTGGATGCCGATCTGCTGAGCGGTGATCGCAACACGGCGCCCGGGGACGCGGAGGTCCACCGGGCGCCGCTCGTGTCTTCGACGATGGATTCGATCGCCGGGCTACTGATTGATCGGACCGAGACACGGCCAGTGGACGTAGCGGTTCACATAGCCGGGCTGGAAGCTGCCGGAGGCGTGGGGCACATTGACCACGTACCAGTTCTGGTTGGGGATGTAGCAGCTCTGACCCGTCCACTGGGTCATGACCAGGTTGTTGCCTTGAACGGTGGCGTTGAGCATGCCGTCGACGACGATGCCGAAGCCGTAGGTGCCGCTGCCGGAGTTGTTGATGAAGGTCGCGCCGGACGAGGTCTGGCAGTCACCGGTGGGGTTGTTGTCGTCGCACCACAGGTGGGTGCCGATGGCCAGGGCGACGTGGATGTGCTGGCCGCAGCAGGTCTCGATGAGGTTGTTGCGCACGATCGACCCCGTGAAGTCGCCGTGGTAGAGCGTCGCGGCGATGATGCCGCTGAACAGCGATCGTGAATCGTTGGCGACCCAGTTGTGCTCGATGATGGTGTTGGTCCCGCCATAGAACGAGATGGCCCCGTCGGTGGCGTTGCGGATCTCGTTGTACCCCACGTAGCCGTTCTTGCACCGGTAGTCGATGCCGTTGGCAAACGGCCCCGGAGGGTTGTTGCTGGCGTGGAAACCGTTGTTGCCGATGAAGTTGTTGGTGATGCGCAGCCCGTTGCAGTTGGGGTTGTCCGAGGCGGCGATGGCGGCGAGCCCGGAGGTGTTGGTCGCCGAAACGTGGTCGAGGAGCGAGTTGTTGCCCGAGATGGCGATCAGCGCTCGCGAGTAGTTGTAGGGGTTCTGGGCCCGGTTGCCGTCGATGCGGATGTTCCGGATCTGAACGTTGCTTCCCGAGTAGGCCTGGATCACCGGGGTTGAGTAGGTGGCGTTGGCCGGCACCTGGATCAAGGCCTTCTGGGCGTCGTTGGTGGGGTAGCCGGTGGTGAAGATCCTCTGGCCCGCCTGGACCTGGATGACCTTGTTGGCCGAGAAGAAGGCGCCCTGGCACAGCTCGGCGACGCCGTTCAGGTTGAGCGCGGCGATGATCGTGTCGCTGTTGCCGCCGTTCAAACAGAGCGCGGAGGCGGGGCTCGCTGTCGAGAGACATGCTGCAACTAGCAAAGTGCCTGCGAAGAAATGAGACCGAAGCGTTCTCGAATGGTGCGACATCACGTGCTCTCCTTCGGTTGCAGACGATCCGGCTCCTCGGCCCTCGCCTGTCGGCCGAGCCGAAGAGCTCCATGAGACTTCACTCAAGGGATGTCTACGTGCCGCCGTTCTTGAGGTTTGGTGTCTTCCCGGCCGAAAGAGGTTCGGAGCCTTCGTAGATCCGGGCGGGCGCCCGGCCTCTGGGTCCCTGTCGTCGAACCCGTCACCGGGGCCGAGCTCG
>JAGQSE010000301.1:4040-17904 GCA_020439725.1 Acidobacteriota bacterium | reverse complement strand
CACCTACAACTTCCCGCAAAGCCGGATCACCGACCATCGCATCGGCCTGACCCTCCACCAGCTCCACACGACCCTCGAAGGTGACCTCGACCCCTTGGTCGAACCGCTGATCACCCACTACCAGGCCGAGAAGATCGAGGCCGCCGCCCGCGAACAGGGACCTTGAACCGCCGGGTGAGCCACGGGCGGACTTCACCCCGGCCTCCCGAATCCCAGGTGGACCACGTCCACCACCGACCTCCGGAAGCCCCACTTGCTGTCCGCTCGCCGCACCGCCCAAGGGCCGCAGGAGATTCCAACCTTGGGCAGCTGCGGCTATACTCGTCGTCTGAATTTCCGCACTCGCCGAGTTTTTCGGCCCGGCCGGTGCGGTACTGTCCCACCTTGTGGGCTCGTCTGCACTAATATCAGTAGCTCTGCTACGTCTTGAAATCGCCCCCATCGATATCCCGGGAGGGTTGACCGTCGTGAAACGCCCCATTCTGCGTGTCATCGGTTGCGCTGTACTCTGTGCGGCCCTGATGCTTGTCCCTATCTCGTTCCAGTCTGCGTCTGCAGCTAGCTTCGACCATGGTAAGGCCGGTTTCGGACAGATCTCTGTTCAAGCCTTCTTTGATTCAGTCTCTGGCTTCTGGGTCGCTGTACTTGGCCCCGCATTTTCTAGCCCGGGTCACCCAGCTCCAATTAACACAGTACAAGGAACAGAGTCAGACACCACACCGCAAACCGACAAGGGTGGCTTTATCGACCCTGACGGCTTGCAAGCGCCTGGAAGCGACGATCCCGAGGGAGCGCCGAATAGTTAGGATGTCCCGGAGGAAATGATCGCTAGTAGAGAGCCAGGAACGATGACGACCTTAGAGAAGCCCGATCCGGACGAGTCTTTCGAGGAATTGCTACACAAGGTTCAACCGACCTTGAAGCAGATTCTCGGGCGCTACCAGATCCCGCCCGAAGACGCGGAGGATGTCCTCCAGGACACCCTCCTGACGCTGCTCTACAAGTGGGACTCGGTGATCAAGCCCGAGGCCTGGCTGATCGGGACGCTGCGCCGTCGCTGCATCATGTATTGGCGGAGCCGCCGCAGCCGACTGTACGAGGCGGTCGACGAGGCGATCCTCGAGCTGGTCGCCGAGGCCGAGCGTCCGAGCCAGGACCAGGCGGCGCTTCGGCGTGATCTCGAACGCACCCTGATCCGTCTGCGGCCCCGCTGCCGTGCAATCCTCCGGCTGCGCTACGGCCTTGGGCTCAAACCCAACGAGATCGCCGAGCAGCTCGGCTATCGCAAGTCGAGCGTGCGCAAGGTGGCCAACCGCTGCCTCGCGGCGTTGGTTCGCCAATTGGTAGACGTAGGCTTCCTCAAGGAGGCGACCGATGTTTGAGACGAACGCCGACCGACCCCGGGATCTAGGCGACCTATTGCGCCACCAACTCGCTCCCGAGGACATCGCTGGACTGACCCAAATCGTCAGCAGCTCCCGTCGGCAGCCGCGAGAGCGTGAGACCCCCACGGGTGATACGACCGCGTACGAGACGCTGGTCGCTTCGATCCTTCCCAAGGTCGCAAGTCAACGCCAGCGCTTCGCTCAAGAACAGCGCGAGGTTCCCGAGCTGTTCAAGGAACTCATCCAACATCCCGTCGAGCGACGCCGCGTCCTCGTCGCTAACAGCGCAAAATTTCGCTCCTGGGCGCTTTGTGACCTCGTTATCCAGAGGAGCCTCGGGGCCGGCTTCCGGAAACCCTCGGAAGCCGTCGAGTTGGCAGAGCTCGCCGTTGAGATCTCCAACAACCTCGATTTAGGTGAGCACAGTCCGGCGATCCTCAACGATCTTCGTGCGCGTAGCCTCTGTCAACTCGCCAACGCTCGCGCTGTAGCCGGCCATCCGTCTCGCGGAAGCGAAGAGGCCTTGGACGAAGCCGAAGCGCTATTGCTGGACGGTACGGGCGATTTGATGGAGCTGGCGCGGCTTCGCAGTCTCCAGGCGGCGCTCCGCGGCGACCAGCGTCGATTCGACGAGTGCTTCGAGCTCTTCGACCGCGCCCTTTCGATCTACCGTCGTTGCGGCGAAGACCACCTCGTGGGCCGCACGATGATCAAGAAGGCGATTCACTACGGGTTCGCATACCAACCCGAGCAAGCTATTGAGACGCTTCAAGCCGGCCTACGTTTGGTCGACGCACGACGCGAGCCCCGGCTGGTCCTGGCCGCAAACCATAACTTGGTCTACAACCTCAACGATTGTGGAAGACAGCAGGAAGCACAGGAGCTTCTGGAAGCAAGCCGGCCGCTCTACCGAGAGTTCGGTGAGCGCATCGACCTGCTCCGTCTGCGCTGGCTCGAAGCCCGCCTGGCGCGCGAGCGCGGGGACCTCGATGAAGCCGAGGAGAACTTCCGCAAGACCCGCGAGGCGCTGCTCCAGGAAGGCATCGGCTGGGATGTGGCGCTGGTCTCCCTCGAGCTCGCGGCGATCTACTTCGAGCAGGGACGGATGGCGGAGATCAAGACGCTGGCCAGCGAGCTGGTGCCGGTGTTCCGCGCCAACGACCTGCGGCGCGAGGCGGTGGCGGCGTTGATCTTGTTCCAGAAGGCGGCGCAGATCGAGAAGATCTCGCTCGGCCTGATCCAGAGCACCATCAGCCAGCTGCGCGGTATGCGCCAGGATCGCTGAACGCACCGATTCTCAATTCGACGGTTCCCGAGCCGCCGGACCCCGGGCGCTTCGCGGCGCTCGGGGTCATTTTGCGTTTGTGGGCCTCAGGTCAGCTCGCGATGGCGGAAGCAGTCGAGCGTGTGGTCGTTGACCATCCCCACCGCCTGCATGAAGGCGTAGCACACGGTGGGCCCGACGAAGCGGAAGCCGCGGCGCTTGAGGTCGCGGCTCATGGCCACCGACTCGGGGGTCGAGGCCGGGACCTCCGCGAGGCTGGGCCAGCGGTTCTGCTTGGGCTCACCGTCGACGAAGGACCACAGGTAGGTCTCGAGGGCGACTCCCTGGTCGCGGAGCGCGAGGATCGCCCGCGCGTTGGCGACCGCCGACTCCACCTTGAGCCGGTTGCGGACGATGGCCGCGTCCTCGAGGAGTCGATCGATGCGGCGCTCGTCGTAGCGAGCGACCGTCTCGACGTCGAAACCGTCGAAAAGCCTTCGATAGCCTTCTCGTTTCTTGAGGATCGTGATCCAGGACAACCCCGCCTGCGCGCCCTCGAGCACCAACATCTCGAAAAGGTGCCGCGGATCGCGGGCGGGGACGCCCCACTCGGTGTCGTGATAGTCGAGATATAGGGGATCGCTGGTCGCCCAGCCGCATCGGCCCAGGGTCTTTCGCTCCATCTCGTCGCCCTCCATGAGGCGGTAGTGTAGCGTAAGATCGCATCCTTCCCGACTGCGCTATTGTCACGCCGGCAGGAACGGCACCTGCCCCACCAGCCATGATGCCCCCGTCCCCACCCACCGCCGCCGAGCTTGGCCGCTGGGCCCTCGCTCTCGGATTCGACCTGGCCGCGGTCGCCGGGGTCGAGCCCATCGAGCACGGCGCCGCCTTGATCCGCTGGCTCGAGCGCGGAGATCACGCCGGAATGGACTACATGGCCGACCAGGTCGAGGAGCGGCTCGAGCCGGCGCGGGTCCTCGAAGGAGCCCGGTCGGTGTTGTGCGTCGCGCTTCGTTATCACCCGCTCGAAGGCGAAGCGGAGCCCACCGGCGACCTCTGGCCGAAGGTCGCCCGTTACGCCCGCGGCCGTGACTACCACAACAAGATGGGCAAGCTCCTCCGCAAGCTCGCGCGGCGGATCCGCGAGGAGATCCCGGGGTGCGAGACCCGCACCTATGTCGACACCGGACCGGTGCTCGAGCGCGCGCTGGCGGTCCGCGCGGGGCTCGGCGCCACCGGTAAGAACACCTGCCTGCTGACCCGGAACGGCTCGTATCTTTTTCTCGGGGAGATCTTCCTCACCGCCGAGCTGAGTCCCACCGAGCCGGCTCCCATGGCAGGAGGCGAGCTGGTCACCGACCTCTGCGGTCGCTGCACGCTGTGTCTCGAAGCCTGTCCCACCGACGCGCTGCCCGAGCCCTATCGCCTCGATGCCAACCGCTGTATCGCCTACTGGACCATCGAGCATCGCGGCGCCGTGCCCCGTGAGCTGCGGCCGGACATCGGTGAGTGGGTCTTCGGCTGCGACATCTGCCAGGAGGTCTGCCCGTGGAACCGCCGGCGCACCGAACCCGCGGCCCACGAGGACCTGCGGCTTGCCAAAACGCGCGCCGGGCTCGATCTGGTAGGGCTCCTCCTGCTGGGTGCCAACGAGTACTCAGAGCGCTTCAATGGCAGCGCGATGCAACGCGCCCGTCGTGAAGGACTGCAAAGGAACGCTGCCACTGCCATGGGTAACCGGCGGGACGAGCGCTATGTCCCGGCGCTGACATCCGCCCTCGAGGCCGAGGACGGCCACGAGTCGGTCCGCTGCCATGCCGCCTGGGCCCTCGGTCGGATCGGTGGTCGCGCTGCCGAGGCCGCTCTCGAGGGAGCCCTGGCTGCTTCCGCCGCAGGTCAGGGCGAGGGAGATACCCTGGCCGCCGAGCTCCGGTGGGCCCTCGAGGAGGTGCGCGGGCGCACGGCGGGGGATTCGGCGCCATGACCCGCGGCCGAACCCTCGACGACCTGGTCCGCCACGGGCGCGCGAAGCTCGCCACCACCGACTTCGGCGCAGCGCCGCGCGAGGCACTGCTGCTCGTCGCCCGCGTCCTGGGGCTCAACGAGGCCCAGGTGCTCGCCCGCGGCCGTCAGGAGGTTTCCGAGGAACAACACGTGCGCTTCGTCGAGCTTCTCGAGCGCCGGGTCACCGGTGAGCCCGTCGCCTATCTCTTCGGCGAGCGCGAGTTCTACGGCCGTAGCTTCCGGGTCGACCCGCGGGTCCTGATCCCGCGACCCGAGACCGAGCACCTGGTCGAGACCGCGCTCTCCCTGCCGCTACCGCGCGAGCCCTGGATCCTCGACGTTGGGACGGGCTCGGGCTGCATCGCCGTGACCCTCGCCCTCGAGCTGCCCGGGGCGCGGCTGGTCGCCGCGGACCTGTCCTTCGACGCGTTGGCGGTGGCGTTGGACAACGCCCGACGCCTGGGAGCCTCGGAGCGGATCTTCGGGCTCCGCACCGACCTCGCGGCCGGTCTGGACCTCGAGCGCTTCGACCTGCTGGTCAGCAACCCGCCCTACGTTGATCGCGCCGACGCGCCGAGCCTCTCCCCGGAGGTGACGGCGTACGAGCCGCACACCGCGCTCTTTGCCGAAGATCGAGGCTTCGCCGCGCTCTCGGGTCTGCTCGACGCCGCCCTCGAGCTACGGCCCGGCCGACCCTTGTTGGTCGAGATCGGCGCCGGTCAGCTCGACCGGGTCGTCGCCGGGGCGGAGGCTCGGGGGCTCGAGGTCTTGCAGGTCGTGGCCGATTACGCTTCAATCCCCCGGACGGTGGCGCTGGCGAGACCGGAAGCCCCGGACACCACACTTTCCTGACCGGGGCCGGAGGCCCTTCGAAGCGAGCCAACCCTCATGGAACGATTCCACATTGAAGGCCCCAACCGCCTGAGCGGCGAGGTGCGGGCCAGCGGTGCCAAGAACGCCGCCCTGCCGGCCCTCGCCGCCTGCCTCCTGGCCGAGGGTACGGTGCACCTCGAGCGCGTGCCCAAGGTCCGGGACATCCGCACCATGTGCCGCCTCCTCGAGCATCTCGGCGCCGAGGTGACCGAGTCCGAAACCGGCTTCGAGCTGACCCCCAACGGCGAGGGCCAGCCCGGCGAAGCGCCCTACGAGCTGGTCAAGACGATGCGCGCCAGCGTCCTGGTGCTCGGGCCTCTCCTTGCCCGCCGCGGTCGCGCCCGGGTCTCGCTCCCCGGTGGCTGCGCCATCGGCGTCCGGCCCATCGACCAACACCTGGCGGGGCTCGAGGCCCTCGGTGCCGAGGTCGAGCTCGAGCACGGCTATGTCGAAGTCCGGGCGCGGCAGCTGGTGGGGGCGCGGTTCCGTTTTGGTGTTCCGACGGTCACCGGCACCGAGAACCTGCTCATGGCGGCCGTGTTGGCCCGTGGCACCACGGTGCTCGAGAATTGCGCCCGAGAGCCCGAGATCGCCGATCTCGCCGCGCTGCTCAACGCCATGGGTGCGAGGATCTCGGGCGCCGGTGAGGACCGCATCGAGATCGAGGGCGTGACCTCGCTGGGCGGAGCGCGCCACCGGGTCATCGCCGACCGCATCGAGGGCGGCACCTACCTGATCGGCGCCGCGCTCACCGGTGGCCACGTCCACCTGCGCGATGCGGAGGCTGCCGATCTGGCACCTCTGCTCGAGAAGCTGGCAGAAAACGGCGTCGAGGTCTCGAAGACGGACGACGGGATCGAGGTGCGATGCACCGGCCCGCTCAAGGCCCGCGACGTCATCACCTCACCCCACCCCGGCTTTCCCACCGACCTCCAGGCTCAATACATGGCGCTGATGACTCAAGCGCGCGGTACCGCAACGGTTTGCGAGACGGTGTTCGAGAACCGATTCCAGCACGTCCCCGAGCTGATGCGGATGGGGGCGGACATCCAGATCCACGGCCGGGTGGCCAAGATCCAGGGCCAGACGCCGCTGTCGGGGGCCAACGTCATGGCCACGGACCTCCGGGCGTCGGCCTGTTTGGTCCTCGCCGGGCTGGCCGCCGAGGGAGAGACGGTGGTCCACCGCATCTACCACCTCGACCGCGGCTACGAGGGGATGGAACTGAAATTGCAGGCCCTTGGAGCGAAGGTGGAGCGCCGAAGCTGACCCCGACGTTTCCATCCCCGGCGCCACCTAGTCGAACCTGCGAATGATGGCCGGACCGCCACCTCAAGCCTTTCATGACTCCGACGACGGCAAGCCCGGAGGCTTGCGCCGGAGATCGAGACGATGAGCTGGGCCCTGCTGCTGGCCTTGGCGCTCACCGTCGACGACCCGCGCATCGGTCTGGTCGAGCTCCAGCTCCAAGGCCAGAACGCCGACGCGCTGCAAGAGACCCAGGACATCCTTCGCCGCGAGCCCGAGCTCGGCCAGCGTCTCGGTCTCGACTTCCTCCAAGCCCACCTGCTGTCCGAGCTGGGCCGTGGCGACGAGGCCCGCCAGTCCTTCTCCCAGGCCTTCTCTTCCGCCCCGAGCCTCGAGCCCTACACGCGCTTCAAGCTCGCCGAAGAGGTCGACCGCGGCGGTCACCCGGAGGTCGCGGCCGGGGTGGTGGCGACCCTCCTGACCCGCAACCCACCGAGACCCCTGGTCGCGCCGGCGGTGCGGCTGCTGCGCCGCACCCTCGCTCGCGGAGGGGATTGCCGCGTGCTCCAAGGTCTCAGCGCGCAACATCTGCCCACCCCCGAACGACGCCAGCTCGATCTCGCCAAGGGGATTTGCTCGCTACGTCTGGGCGACGAGGTCGCGAGCCAGAAGATCTTTCGCGACCTCCTCACGGAGGATTCGACCGACGAGGTGGCGCGCGAGGCCGTCGAATGGGTGGCGCAGCGCCCTGCTGCCACCCGCGACGTCGAGACGATGCTCGTCGTCGGCATGACGCTGCACCAACAGCGCGAGTTCAGCCGCTCGGTCAACTATCTCCAGATGGCGCTGCTCAGTACCGCCCCCACGAGCCGGAAGCTGCCGCAACACAAGGAGTACGAGGCGCGCTACGCGATGACCCGAGGCCGCTACTGGCTGGGCCGCTACACCGAGGCCGCCACGGGCTTCGAAGAGCTCTCGCGCCTGACCCACATCCCCGACGAACAGGCCCAGGCCCTGTTCCAACGCGGTCGGAGCCTCGAGCTGCTGGGCCGCTGGAGCGACGCCGCCAACAGCTTCCGTCTGGCCTTCAACGCGGCTCCCAACGGCCGCTGGGCCGATGCCGCTCTGTTTGGGGCGCTCCGCCTCGAATGGCGGGCGGGCAACGAACCGTCGGCGCTCCAGCTCTATTCGCTCCTGTTGACCAAGCACGGCTGGCGCGACATGGCGTCGAGGGCGGCGCTCTTCCTCGCCTCCTCGGACCTGGTCCAAGGGCGCGCGAACCGTGCCGAAACCTGGCTCGACGTCGCCGCCGGCGGGCGCGAGACCGCCCTCGAAGCCCACTACTGGCGGGGCCGCCTGCGTGAGCTCGAGGGCGACCTCGACGGCGCCGTCGACAACTACTTGGCGACGCTCCGCGAGGCCCCCGACCATCCCCTGGCGCGCTCTGCCCGAAACCGTCTCGAGACCGATCCGTTGGCCGCCACCGTCCGACGCAAGGCGCTCCAGCTGACCCGGTCGAACCGCACCACCGATCTGCGGTCCGCCTGGCTGCTGCTCGGCGACCGCACCCCGGCCGGCGCCGCCGCCGGCAAGGCCTTGGTCCAGGCCCTGCACCGTGAGCGCGGCGCGGCGGTCTACCTCGACGCCAGCCTGGTCCCGGTCGACGAGTGGCCCCTGTGGCAAGCCTCCCTCGACCAGCCCGAGGAGCAGCTCCTGGCGCTGGGCCTGTGGCGCGACGGGGCGCCGGCGATCCGCGAGCATTTTCCCCTCAGCGAGCCGTCGTTGGCGCTCACCGGCAGCTACCTGCTGGCCCGCGGCGGGGCCTACAACCAAAGCCTGCGGCTGGCCAGCATCCTCGACCAGTCGGTTCCCGACGACCTGCCCTTCGAGATGCTGCCCGAGCTCTTCCAGCAGCTGCTCTATCCCGGCGCCTACGAGGATACGATCCGGAGCTACAGCCAGAACGTCGGCATCGACGCAGCGCTGCTGCAGGCGATCATTCGTGAGGAGAGTCACTACAACCCCGAAGCTTTCTCGGGTGCGGCGGCCCGCGGCCTGACCCAATTCGTCATGCCCACGGCCCGCGATCTCGCCTTCAAGATGGGCTACGGTCCGTTGAGCTCCGAAGACCTCTATTCGCCCCAGCTGTCGATCGCCCTGGGCGCCGCCTACCTGCGCCAGCTCCTCGACGAGTTCGGCGGCGCCCGTCATGTCGCCATCGCCGCCTACAACGCCGGCGAACCCGTCGCCCGCCTGTGGCGCAGCTACTGCTTCTCCCCCGAGCCCGAGGAGTACTTCACGAAGGTGGGGTACAAGGAGACGCGGAACTACCTGCGCAAGGTGTCGAGCAGCTTCTACCGCTACCAGCAGATCTACGAAGGCCGGCTCGACGTCCCCGGCGAAAGACCGGCGCCCCGTACCTTCATTCCCATCACCGACACCAAGGTGTCCTGGCGCGGCGCACGAACACCGCCCAAGTGACTCTCCTGGGAGCCGCCAGCGGCCCAGTCGCGCCGTCGAGGATCAAGGTTTCGTGGTCCCGAGGACCGGCGGCAGCTCCGCCGGCGGCTCGGTGAAGGTGCGGACCTCGGCCTTGTCGCGCAGCTCCTGGCTCCAGCGCTCGACCTCCTGATTGAGCCGCTGTTCGCGGAGCACCGACCGGATCTGGTCACGGACCTCCTCGATCGGTGGCACCTCGGCGCCACCGGCCTTGAGCTTGGGCGTCAAGACGTCCCGGTAGTAGCTCTCGATCTCTTCCGTGCGGACGAAGATCCGCGGTCCGAGGCGTTCCTCGACATAGGTCAGGACCATCAGCTGGCGGGTGAGGAGCTGTCGCAGCCCGCGTTCGTTGAGCCCCAGCCGTGCGAGCTCGGCGGCGAAGGAGCCCTGGTCGGGAAAGCGTGCGCGGATCGCCGCCACCTGCTCGTCCACCGCCGCCACCGGCACCTCCTCGAAGCCGAAGCGTTCGATGGCGTGGAAGCGCAGTCGCTGCTCGATCAGCTCCTCGAGCAGGCGGCGCCGGAAGGCGTCATCGCTCTCACCGGGCTTGGGGGCGATCAGGCCGAGTGCCACCAGCCGCTCGACGTCCGAATCGAGGATCGGGTCCTCGTCGACCACCGCCAGGATCCGGTCCTCGAGCTGCGCCGAAGCTGCGCCGCCGTCTTGGGCGAGGAGCGACGGGGCGGCCGGCACGAGCACCGAGAGTGCCACCAGGAGCAGCGCCCCGAGCGGCCGAGGGAAGGGCGTGAGGGGCTTCGAAGGAGAGCTCATGATCGCCGATCATCTCATAGCGCGCGTGACATGATCGGGCCTCGGCCGGTGTCCTCAGCCGGGCCGAGAACCCACCCCGGAGGCTCCATGACCGGCCGTCTGCTCATCGTCGCCACCCCCGTCGGCAATCTCGACGACCTGTCGGCGCGCGCGCGCCGCGAGCTCGAGGCCGCCGACCTGGTGGCCTGCGAGGACACGCGGCGGACCGGCTGGCTGCTCCACCAGCTGGGGATCAAACGGCCGCTGGTGTCGCTCCACGAGCACAACGAACGCCAGCGGCTGCCGCAGATCCTCGCCGCCTTGGACGACGGCAAGACCGTGGCGCTGACCAGCGACGCCGGCACGCCATTGGTCTCGGACCCGGGCTTCGTCCTGGTGCGCGAAGCGGCGGCTCGCGACGTGTCGATCGAGGCGGTGCCCGGCGCGTCGGCGGTGCTCGTGGCGCTGGTGGTCTCGGCGCTGCCGCCCTTTCCCTTCACCTTCTGCGGGTTCCCACCGCCCAAGTCGGGCAAACGCCGCACCTTCTACCAGCGCTTCGCGGCCTTCGACCACACCCTCGTCGTCTTCGAGTCTCCCCATCGGCTGCTGGCCAGCCTCGCCGACGCTCTCGAAGTGCTCGGTGACCGCCCCGCGGCGGTGTGTCGCGAGCTCACCAAGGTCCACGAGGAGGTCCTTCGCGGACCGCTGTCCGAGCTCCTGGAGACGCTCCGCGGGAGACCGGCGCTCAAGGGGGAGTTCGTCGTGGTGCTCGGCGGCGCCAGCGATCGCTGAACCCGCCGCTGAGCTCGGATCGGGCTTGCCTCAGGACAGGACCGGCGTGCGTCGGCGGAGAGCCTGCACCTGGCCGACCAGGGCCTCGACCAGGCGGTCGACCTCGGCGGCGGTGTTGGTCATACCGAAGGAGATGCGGAGCGAGGCCAGCGCCTCGTCGCGGTCCATCCCCATGGCGAGGAGGACCGCGCTGGGCTCGGGCTTGCCCGAACCACAGGCAGCGCCGGTCGAGACGGCGACGCCCTCCGCGTCGAGAACCCGCATCAGCTCCTGGCCGAGGACGCCGGGGAAGGCCACGTGGCTGGTATTGGGCAGACGCGGGGAGCCGGCGCAGTGCACTCGCGCCTCGGGCAGGAGCTCGGCGAGGCGGTGCTCGAAGCGATCGCGTAGCTCACCGAGGAAGCGGTTCCGGTCTCCGAGGTCGGCGTGGGCGAGCGCCGCGGCGACGCCGAGACCGACGATGGCCGGGACGTTCTCGGTCCCGGCACGGCGCCCGCCTTCCTGCGCCGCGCCCACCAGCAGCCCCTCGAGGGCGACTCCCTGGCGGACCCAGAGCGCCGCACCCCCCAGCGGACCGTGAAATTTGTGCCCCCCGAGGGTGAGGTAGTCGACCCCCAGCTCGTCGACCCGCACGGGTACTTTGCCCACCGCCTGGACGGCGTCGCAGAGCACCGGGACGCCTCGCTCGCGGCACCGACGCGCCACCTCGGCCACCGGTTGCAGGGTGCCGAGCTCGTTGTTGGCGAGCATCAGCACCACCAGTCGCGTGGTCGAGCTCAAGGCTCCGAGCACCGCGTCGACGGAGACCACGCCGTCCGGCCCCGGCGGCACGCTCCGGGCGTGGGCACCGCGCGCCACCTCGCGGGCCGCGGCGGCGCGCACCGAGGGGTGCTCGAAGGCCGCGTAGACGACCTCGCCGCCGTCGCGCAGCCGATCGGCGATCACCGCGTTGTTGGCCTCGGTCCCCGAGGCGGTGAAGATCACCTCGTCCGGCGCGGCTCCGAGCAGCTCCGCCACCTGCCCGCGAGCGCGGGCGACCGCGGCGCGCGCCTGGCGGCCGAAGGCGTGAGCCGACGACGGATTGCCATGGATTCCTTCGAGAGCGGCGATCATCTCCCGCCG
The DNA here is from genome assembly GCA_020439725.1 of Acidobacteriota bacterium. GTDB lineage: Bacteria > Acidobacteriota > Thermoanaerobaculia > Multivoradales > JAHZIX01 > JAGQSE01. The sequence goes on along the minus strand of JAGQSE010000301.1, from coordinate 5,964 downwards.
CACCCGCGGGTCGAGGGGAGTGGTGGCGTTGTGGTCGAAATAGAGGGCGTCCATGTCGCTGTTATTGTACCTGCCCGCCAGCGCGGACAAGGGGATGACCGTAGGAGCGTCGCACCAGCGGCGGGGCGTCCCCTCGAAGATCTCCCGGGGAAAGGACCGCCGCCGTCGTGAAGCCCATCTTCCGCTCCGCCCTTCTCGCCACCGTCGTCGCCCTCCTCTTCGCCCACTCCGCCGCCGCCTTCAAGCGAGCCGACCAGAAGCGCATCGCCGAGCTCGGTGCGGACTATCGGCAATGGCTCACGGAAGTCGAGCTGCTGATCAGCAACGAGGAGCTCGACGCCTTCCTGGCGCTCGAGAAGGACTATCAGCGCGACGCCTTCATCCGGCGCTTCTGGCAGGTCCGCGACCCGTTTCCGGAGACCGCGCGCAACGAGTTCAAGACCAACTGGTACGAGCGTCTGGACTACGCTCGAAGCAACTTCGAGGTCTTGACCGACGACCGCGCACGGCTGCTGCTCCTGAACGGTCCGCCGCTTCGCCGCCTGGTGGTCAAGTGCGACACCCGCTTTCATCCGAGCGAGATCTGGTTCTACGACGGCAGCGACCAGGTGGGCTTCCAATTCTTTCTGATCTTCGTCCGCCCCTACGACGTCGGCCAGTTCCGGCTGTGGTACCCGCAGGACGGGCTCGACAAGCTTTTCAACCGCACCTACGAGGGACCCAAGGGCCAGCCGAGCCTGGCGGACATCGAGCGCTTCTGCGAGGACGGCCGCTTCATCTCCACCGCCATCGCGTGGACCCTCAACGAGGGCAAGACCGGGTTCCCGCTCATCCTGTCGCGCATCGAGGCCAAACCCGAGCCGCCCGAAGGCGAGTGGATCGCCACCTTCTCGTCCTACTCGACCGACGTTCCCGAGGATGCCGAGCCGCTGCCCGCCAAGCTAGAGGTCGACTTCCCCGGTCGCCAGCAGAGCCGCACCGTCGTCCAGGGGGTCCTCACCGTCGACCTCGATCAGGCAGGCCGCGCCGAGCTGGCGGGCTACTCGTCCTACAACTTCCTGGTCAACGGCGAGGTCCTCCTCGGCTCCGAGCTCTTCGAGTCCTGGCGCTACAAGTTCGATTTCCCCGCCGCCGACGTCACCGGTGCGACGGTGCCCATGGTCTTCCAGCGCACATTGCGGCCCGGTGACTACAGACTGATCGTGCGCGTCGAGGACCTCAACTCGGGACGCTTCTACCGCGAAGAGCGCCCCCTCACCGTCCCCGAGGTCGCGCGCGATGCCCCGCCACCGCCTCCCGAGGACCCCGAGACCGCGCGCATCCTCGCCGAGGCCAACGCCGCCATCTCGAGCGGCGAGACCACCATCCAGCTCATCGAGCCCCGCGGCGAGCTCTTGACCGGCTATATGCGCCTCGACACGCTGACCACCGGCGACGGCTTCGACCACGTCACCTTCTTCCTCGACGGCAAATCGGTGCTGACCAAGACCAAACCACCGTACAGCGTCGACGTCGACCTGGGTGACCTGCCCAGGACCCGGACCGTCCGAGCGGTGGGCTACGACGCTGCCGGCGGCGAGATCGCCAGCGACGAGATGACCGTCAACGCCGGCAGACAGCGTTTCGCGGTACGCCTGGTGTCGCCGCGCAAGGGCCAGACCTATCACCAGAGCCTGCTCGCCGAGGCCGAGGTCTCGGCGCCCGAGGGCCAGGCGATCGAGCGCGTCGAGTTCTACTTGAACGAGACCCTCCTCGCGACGCTCTACCAGCCGCCGTACACACAGCCGGTGCTGGTGCCGCCGGAGGGTGCGCTGGCCTACGTCCGCGCCGTCGCCTACCTGACCGACGGCAACTCGACCGAGGACCTGGTGTTCGTCAACGCCCCCGAGTACCTCGAGCAGGTCGACGTCCAGTTCGTCGAGCT
>JAGQSE010000301.1:0-3964 GCA_020439725.1 Acidobacteriota bacterium | reverse complement strand
CGCAAAAGATCCTGCGCTTCGAGCAGGTGCGCGACCTGCCCTACCACGCGGCGATCCTGCTCGACGTCTCGGCGTCGATGGAGGACAGTCTCGAGACCGTCCGCAACGCCGCCCTCGAGTTTTTCCAGGAAGGGGTGAAGCCCAAGGACCGCGCGGCGCTGATCACCTTCAACGACCGGCCCAACCTGGCGGTGAAGTTCACCAACCAGGTCGATTCTCTCGCCGGCGGTCTCGCCGGGCTCAAAGCCGAGCGCGGCACCTCGCTCTACGACAGCCTGGTCTTCACGCTCTACGCCTTCAACGGCATCCGCGGCCAGAAGGCGGTGTTGCTGCTCTCCGACGGCAAGGACGAGTCGAGCAAGTTCTCCTACGAGGACACCCTCGAATACGCCCGCCGGGCCGGCGTCACGGTCTACGCCATCGGGCTCAAAGAAGCCGCCAAGGACGGTGGGGCGCGCAAGAAGCTCGCCGCCATCGCGGAAGAGACCGGCGGTCGCGCCTTCTTCGTCAAGGACCCCGCCGAGCTCGCGTCGATCTACGCCGCCATCCAAAAGGAGCTCCGGTCGCAATATCTCATCGCCTATCAGAGCTCGAACTCGACCGGCGACCCGGGTTTCCGCGAGGTCCAGGTCAAGACCACCAAACCCGGCGTCGAGGTCAAGACGCTGAGTGGGTATTACCCATGAGGTGGGTGGTGATGGCGGGACAGCAGGCCATCCTGCGGAGCGGGGCGGCTACGGGGGGCCGCCCCTACGGCGCGTGGATCGGCGATTGGGCTTCCAGAGCAGGGATCACCCTGGCGGCTCTTTGGGTGATGGTGTTCCTCGCGATGGGGGCACCGGCCTCCGCGCTACCGCCGGACGACGCGCCGCCGAGCAAGGGCGACGAACCCTCGGCGGCGGGTCCGCAGGATCCCGCGGCCGCCAACGACGAGTCGGCCACCGCGACCGGTGGTGCCGAGCTGTCGACCAAGCACAAGAAGTGGCTCGAGGAGGTCGCACCGCTGATCCAGCCCGAGGAGCGCGAGGTCTTCCTCGAGCTGGGGCGCGACTACCAGCGGGACGCCTTCATCCGCCGCTTCTGGCAGGTGCGCGATCCCTTCCCGCGCACCGCGCGCAACGAGTTCCAGGAGCGCTGGGAGGCCAACCGCGACCTGGCGCGGCAGCTCTTCGACAACCCCGAGGCCGATGACCGCGCCATGGTCATGGGCTTCCTCGGCGAGCCCGTCGAGCGCCTCGAGATCCGCTGTAGCGACTACCTGAAGCCCCTCGAGATCTGGCGCTACGAGGGTACCCCCGAGGTCCGCTTCTCGTTCTACCTGGTGTTCATCCGCCAGCACGTCGGGAACACCAGCCCCTACGAGCTGTGGTACGTCGACGAGGGTCTGCAGCCGGTGCTCGCCTGGACCGTCACCGGTCGCGCCTCGGATCGCGCGCTGCTGCTTTCGATCTCCGAGGAGTGCGTCCACGGCACCGACGTCGTCGCGGCACTGACCAACACCCTCGACTGGCGGAAGATCGAGGAGGAGAACTCGCTGGTGCCCGATCCGGGGGACGAGTGGGTACGCACCTTCGTGTCGTACTCGACGGACTTGCCCGAGGACGCCGAGACCTTCCCCGCCAAGGTCGAGGTCCAGTTTCCCAACCGCTACCAGAGCCGGACGCTGGTCCAGGGGCTGATCTCGGTCCCCGCCGCCGAGGCGATGCTGTCGGATCTCGAGCAGCACCCGTCGTACAACTTCGTCCTCGACGGCGAGGTGCTCTCCGGCGACGAGCTCTTCGAACACTTCCGCTACCGGTTCAACCTGCGCTCGGACCAGACCGTCGTCGCCGACGCCGTCGAGCCGCCCGCGCCGGGCGCCGTCCAGGCCGCGGTGATCCCCGAGGGCACCAGCACGGCCACAGCGACGCTGAGCAGCACGCCCGCGGAACCGGCGGCGGGGGGCGGCGAACGGATCCTGCCGCTGGTCTTCCAGCGCTACCTGCGCCCCGGGGTCTACTCGTTGGTGGTCAAGGTCGAGGACCTCAACGCCCACCGCTTCTTCCGCCAGGTCCTCGATCTCGAGGTGCCGCGGATCGAGCTCTTCGCGCCCTCGACCACGGTCCAGGCGGGCGCGCGCTCGACCACCTCGTCGCGTCTCCTGGCCGAGGCCAACGCCGACCTCGACACCGGCGACCACAGCATCCAGGTGCTCGCCCCGCAGAGCGCGCTGATGACCGGGCGGCTGCGGGTCGAGGCGCTGACCCGCGGCGGCGGCGTCGACAAGGTGCGCTTCAGCCTCGACGACCAGCCGGTGTTCACCAAGGGTCGCGAGCCCTACAGCGTTGAGCTCAATCTCGGCGACACCCCCAAGATCCACACCATCCGCGCCACGTCCTTCGACAGCACGGGCCGCCAGCTGGCCACCGACGAGGTGGTGGTCAACGCCGGCCCCCACCGCTTCGACGTCCGCCTGGTCGAGCCCCAGCGCGGCCGCACCTACAGCGAGAGCGTGCGCGCCCAGGCGGTGGTCGAGGTCCCCGAGGGCGAGACCCTCGACCGCGTCGAGTTCTTCTTGAACGACGAGCGGGTCGCGACGCTCTACCAGCCGCCCTTCATCCAGCCGATGATCATCCCCTCGGGGCAGCCCCTGGCCTACGTCCGCGCCGTCGGCTACCTCGAGGACGGCGCCACCGCCGAGGACGTGGTCTTCGTCAACGCCCCCGACTTCGTCGACCAGGTGGACATCCAGTTCGTCGAGCTCTACACCAGCGTCCTGAACCGCCGCGGCCGCCCGGTGCGCGACCTGCCGCGGGAGGACTTCCGCGTCCTCGAGGACGGCGTCGAGCAGGAGATCCGCCGCTTCGAGCAGGTCAAAGATCTGCCCATCCACGCCGGCATCCTGCTCGACGTCTCGACCTCGATGGTCACCCGCCTCGACGAGGCGGTGAAGGGCGCGCTACGGTTCTTCGAGCAGGTGCTGACGCCCCGCGACCGCGCGGCGGTGATCACCTTCAACGAGAAGCCCACCGTCGCCGTGCGTTTCACCAACAGCCTCGAGGTCCTCGCCGGCGGTCTCGCCGGGCTCACCGCCGAGGGCGACACGGCGCTCTACGACAGCCTGATCTACAGCCTCTACTACTTCAGCGGCATCAGCGGCAAACGCGCCCTGATCCTGCTTTCCGACGGCGAGGACGTGCGCAGCCAGTACACCTTCGACGACGTCATCGACTACGCGCGCCGCACCGGCGTCTCGGTGTACACCGTCGGCATCGCGCTCTCGGGCCGCAGCACCGACATCCGGCTCAAGCTCCAACGTTTGGCGTCGGAAACCGGCGGCCGTTCGTTCTTCATCGACCAGAACGAGGAGCTCGAGCGGGTCTACGACTCGATCCAGGAGGAGCTCCGCTCGCAATACCTGATCGCCTACCAGAGCAGCGCCGAGGGCGACGATTTCCGCCGCGTCGAGGTCGAGGTGAGCGAGCCCGGGTTGACCGCCAACACGCTCAAGGGCTACTTTCCGTGAGATGCCTCCGCGCCTGATCCTCGCCTCCGGCTCCCCGCGCCGCAGCCAGCTCTTGGGTCTCCTCGGCCTCGCCTTCGAGGTCCGCCCCGTCGACCTCGACGAGACCCCGCACCCGGGCGAGGACCCGGTCGTCTATGTCGAGCGCCTGGCCCGCGAAAAGGCCGAGGCCCACGCCCACCCGGGCGAGCTCGTCCTCGCCGCCGACACGACCGTCTTCCTCGACCGCGAGATCCTCGGCAAGCCAGAGGACCCGGATGACGCCCGAAGAATGCTCCGCCGCCTCTCCGCCCGCACCCACCAGGTCGCCACCGGCGTCGCGCTCCACGACCGGGCCACCGCTCGCACCGTTGCCCACGTCGACCGCACCCCCGTCACCTTCCGCGCCCTGACCGAAGCCGAGATCGACTGGTACGTCGCCACCGGCGAGCCCATGGACAAGGCCGGCGCCTACGCCATCCA
>JAGQSE010000300.1 GCA_020439725.1 Acidobacteriota bacterium | reverse complement strand
GCTCCGCCCGATGGTGGCGCACCCCGGCGACCCGGACCACGGCATCCCTTCGGACCCCACCAATGGTCTGCTCCTCGAGGAGCTCGGCGAGGTCGCCATCGACATCGCCTACGGCGGCAGCTGCACCGCCGGCAAGACCGACGACCTGGCCTTCTACCACCGGGTCGTCGCCGAGGCCGTCGCCGCCGGCCAGCGGATCCATCCGCGGGTGCGCTTCCTCATCCAGTTCGGCTCCCGGACCATCGAGGCCGAAGCGCGGCGCCACGGTTGGCTCGAGGCTTTCGAGGCCGCCGGCGTCGAGCTCCTGGCGCCCGGGTGCGGCGCCTGCATCGGCTGCGGTCCCGGCGTCTCCGACTCTCCCGATCAGGTCACCGTCAGCGCCATCAACCGCAACTACAAGGGCCGTTCGGGCCCCGGCCGCCTCTACCTCGCCTCTCCCCTCACCGTCGCTGCCTCGGCCTTCACCGGCACCATCACCGCCTACCGGCCGGGGATGTTCACCACCCGCTGACGGCTGCGAGCCCTGCCTCCCCCACCGGCCGCCGCGAGGACGGCGACCCAGAGCCTCGCGCAAATCTCCTGCGAAGGATTTTCGCGGCGGCGGACTCTATCCATCAGGAAACGGGCCGTTGGGGCGGCGGAGCGTGATCGATTCCCGGCGCCGGTGCCACGCGACGCCCCACGGCCTGCATCGACGGGCCTTCGGCCCTCACGAGACCGCCTACTGCTGATCGATCGAAAGGAGCCCTGATCATGCCCAGAAGGAATCAAGAGACCGCGAGCGAAGCGTCCTGGACCGAAGCGAGACCCGCCCGTCAGATCCTCGGAGCTCTGGTGATGACCCTCGTCGTCTCGACCCTCCTGGCGCCACCGGCCCAGGCCGTCGGCGTTTGTCTCAACATCGCCAACGTCGCGTTCAAAGCCTGTCAGAGCGAGATCGCCGACGACTTCTGGACCGCCGCCGGCGTCTGCGCCAACAACGAGGACGCCGACGCGCGGGCGGACTGCCTCGACGACGCCCGGAGCGAGCTCGGCGAGGGCCGGGACCTGTGCAGCGAGCAGCGCGACGCGCGCCGGGAGCTGTGCCGCGACCTCGACGAAAACCGCTACGATCCCGACTTCGATCCCGCCGATTTCGCCACCGAGTTCACCAACCAAAACCCTTATTTTCCGCTGGCGCCGGGTAATACCTGGGAGTTCATCGAGGGTGAGGAAACGATCACCGTCGAGGTCCTCGACGCCTACAAGTCGATCGAAGGCGTGACCGCCATCGTCGTCCACGACCTGGTCGAGGAAGACGGCAAGGCGATCGAAGACACCAACGACTGGTACACCGTAGCCACCAACGGCGACGTCTATTACGTCGGGGAAAGCGTCCAGAACTTCGAGCTCTTCGACGGCGACGACCCGGACGACCCGGAGCTGGTCGATGTGGACGGGTCGTGGAAGACCGGCCGCGACGGCGCCAAGCCCGGCATCCAGATGTTCGCCTCACCGGCGGCGGGTACCTTCTATCGCCAGGAGATCGCCCTCGGCGACGCCGAAGACTCCGCCGAGATCCTCGCCACCGACTACAGCTATGGCGAGGACGCCGAGCTCGACGCCTTCGTGCCCCAGGAGCTGGCGGAGTTGCTGTGCGACGGCGACTGCCTGGTGATCCGCGAGTTCACCCCCATCGAGCCCGGCGCCGAAGGGCTCAAGTACTACGCCCCCGGCGTCGGCCAGTTCCTCGAGGTCAAGCCCGACTCGGGAGATACCTCAGTGCTCGTCTCGTGCAACGTCGACCCCCGCTGCGCCATGCTCCCCGAGCCCTGAGGCGGGAGCGCGCACCCCGGTCGCAGAGCGCGGGCTCTCCCGCCTGCGCTGGAGCGACGAGAAGACCACCCACGCGATCCGTCGTCACCGGCGGATCGCACCTTCGTCGTCAGCCCGAGGTAGAAGTCAGGCGCTGGCGAGAGCGAAGAATTCTTGGCCGAGTCAGGACGGAAAGCCGCAGGCGATTCAGGAAGGGTCGAGGCTTGAGAACGAAGACGCGGCCGAGAAGGACCGCTCGTCGCGCGGCTCGGGCTCTGCCACGGGTTGTCATGCCCGCGCGGGGGTCATCTCCACGCCCTCGAGGCGGGGCGGTCCGCGACGCGGCGGGTTTCCGACCCCCGCCGTCCACCTGGCCACGGCCCGGGAGCGCATGATCTGGTTCGACGGCTAGGTCCGCACCTATCTCGAGCGCGATCTGCGCGATCTCTCGTCGATCGCAGCGCTGCCGGACTTCCGACGGTTGATGAAGGCGGCGTGCCTGCGTCTCGGCCAGATCCTCAACCAGACCGAGCTGGGGCGCGACGTCTCTCTCCCGCAGGCGACGGTGCATCGCTACCTCAACCTGCTCGAGATCTCCTACCTGCTCGTCCGCCTCCCCGCCTA
>JAGQSE010000299.1 GCA_020439725.1 Acidobacteriota bacterium | reverse complement strand
GTGTAGATGCGCGCGGTGATGGGGTTGTAGTTGCCCGTCGACAGGTGGACGTAGCGGCGGATGCCCTCGCGCTCGCGGCGCACCACCAGGCAGATCTTGGAGTGGGTCTTGAGCCCGACGACGCCGTAGACCACGTGCACGCCGGCGCGCTCCAGGGCCCTCGCCCAGACGATGTTGTTCTCCTCGTCGAAGCGGGCTTTGAGCTCGACCAGGACCGACACCTGTTTGCCGTTCTCGCGCGCCTCCATCAACGCCTCGACGATGGGCGAATTGGGGCCGACGCGGTAGAGCGTCTGCTTGATGGCCAGGACGTCGGGGTCGCGGGCGGCTTCGCGCAGGAACCCGATCACCGGGTTGAAGCTGTCGTAGGGGTGGTAGAGCAGCCGGTCGTGGCGCCGGAGCACCGCGAAGATGGTGTCCTCGCGGTTCGCCACCGGGTGGACCACCGGTGCGAAGGGCGTGTACTTGAGCTCCGGGCGATCGACCGAGGCCAGCTCGGCGACGTCCGTCAGACCGATGGGACCGCGCGTCGTGAACACCTGGTAGGGCGCCAGCTCGAGGTTGTGGAGCAGGATCTCGCGCACCCGTTCGGGCATCTTCTCGTCGACCTCGAGACGCACCGCGGAGCCGAAGTGGCGCAGACCGACGACCTCGGACATGGCCTGCATCAGATCCGAGGCCTCGTCTTCCTCGATCTCGAGATCGGCGTCGCGGGTGACGCGGAAGGGGTAGGCGGCGACCACGTCGACCCCCGGGAAGAGGAGATCGAGGTTGGCCGCGACGACCTCTTCGAGCCAGATGAAGTTGGGCGACTTGATCTCGACCAGGCCGAGACGCTCATAGCTCCCGGCCTTCTCCTCGGCGGGGATGCGCAGCAGCCGCGGGAAGGTCTGCGGCACCTTGAGACGCGCAAAGCGCTCGCCGTGGACCGGATCGTTGACCACCACCGCCAGGTTCAGGCTCAGATTCGAGATGTGCGGGAAGGGGTGACCTGGGTCGAAGGCGAGGGGCGTCAAGACCGGGAAGATCTCCTGCTTGAAGTGACGGCGGAGAAGCTTTCGCTGCTTGCCCTTCAGGTCCTCGTAGCCGAGGACGTTGATCCCGGCGGCGGTGAGCTGCGGCATGAGCTCGCCGTGCCAGAGCTCGACGGCACGCTGGAGGATGGGGTGGACCTGGCTGCGGATCGAGGTCAGCTGCTCGACCGGTGTCATGCCGTCGGGCGGCGCCTCGACCACACCGGCGACCATCTGGCGGCGGAGGCCCGAGACGCGGATCATGTAGAACTCGTCGAGGTTGCCGGCGAAGATCGACAGGAAGCGGACGCGCTCGAGGAGCGGGTTGGTGGGGTCGAAGGCCTCCTCGATCACGCGCTCGTTGAACTTGAGCCAGCTGAGCTCGCGGTTGAAGTAGAGGTCGTGGCGCGCCAGGCTGGGGGCCGAGCGGTTCTCGCGGACGGGTTGCGGGCTGGCGGTGGCGCTGTCGAGCATTGGGAACTCCCTGACGAGATGTCCAACCGGGATGACACCGGGGCCTCCGAAGTCTAGCAAAGGCCTGTGACGGTCCCGTGGCGTTGGCGGGACTCCCGCGGTGCTGGGATAAGCTCGCCGCACCATGAAGCGGCTGGTGCTGCTCCGTCACGGCAAGTCGGATTGGGACGCGCCCTTCGATCAGGATCGCGAGCGGCCGCTGGCCGGTCGTGGCCGCCGCTCCGCCAAGCTCATGGGCCGCTTCCTGGCCGCCGCCGGCTGGACCCCCGACCGCGTCCTGACCTCCCCGGCGCTGCGTGCCAGAGCCACCGTCGAGCTCGCCGCCGAGAGTGGCGGCTGGAGCTGCCCCGTCGAGCTCGAAGAGGTGCTCTACAGCGGCGAGCCGGAAGACATCGCGGAGCGCCTGCGGACGGTCCCCAACAGCACCGAGACCCTCCTCCTCGCCGGTCACCAGCCGGTCTGGTCGCAGCTCCTCGCTGTCCTAGTCGGAGGCGGCGCCTACCGCCTCCCCACCGCCTCCGTCGCCGCCCTCACCTTCGACGCCGACACCTGGCAAGACCTAGAACCCGGCACCGGCGAGCTCCGCTTCATCGTCCCCCCCAAGCTCTTCAAACACGTCCCGCTGGGAGAGTGAGGGGTTCGGGGACGAGCTCGAGCCGGCGGCGGAAGGCATCTTCGAAGAGCGGAGCGGCTTCTTTGTAGGTCTCGCGGAGCTCGACGGTGGGCTTTTCGCGCGAGTGCAGGTGGAGGCGGACGGTTTCGGTGCCGATCTCGACCTCGAGGCTCTGGATGCGTCCGGCCCGCGACCGTTCGAGGTATTCGGCGAGACGCAGGCAGGCGGTGAGGCGGCGGAGGAGCTTCTTGTCGCCCGAGTGGAGGAGCATCTCGTAGCCCTTGGTCTGGGGCTTCCCCTTCTCGTGGTGGCGCACCATGAGCGTCAGCAGCACCTGCTCGCGGTGGCTGAAGCCGTGGAGCGGCTTCGAGCTCAAGAGATACGCGCCATGGCGATAGTGGTGGTAGAAGTCGACGGCGACGCCGATGTCGTGGAGCGCTGCGGCGGCATCGAGGAGCTCCTTCTCCCGCGGGCCGAGACGGTGGAGCGGCATCAGACCGTCGAACAGCAGTCCGGCGAGCCGGCGGACGTGCTCGGTGTGGACGTGGGGCACCGGGTAGCGGGCCAAGCGGCTCTCGACACTGAAGCGCCGAACGTCGGGGATGCGATAGTCCGGCGCGGGCAGGAAGTGGCGGTGGAAAGCGCCCTCACGCATGCCGTGGCCCGACACCACCAGCCCGTCGCGCCGCGTCTTGCGCAGCCGCCAGCGGAACACCAGCGCGGCGGCGGCGATGACGTCGGCACGGTCCGAGCGTATGCCCGGGATCTCGGCCCGCTCCGCGGCGGTGCGGTTGAGCAGCAGCTCGGTCAAGACCTCGAGGTCGATGAGGCGCAGGAAGTAGCCGTGGATCAGGTCGATGGGGTAGCCGATCTGCTTCTGCACCGCCCGCGCCAGGTTACGCAGCGAGCCACCCATCCCCACCAGCGGCGCCGGGTCTCGGCGCACCTTCTTGGCCCACGAGCTGAGACGTTTCGCCACCGCCGCCTCGAGGGTCGCGACCTCCGCGGCGGTCGGCGGATCGGAGCGCAGATAGGCCTCGGTGAGGCGCACCATGCCCAGCGGATGCGCTCCCCCCGCCTCGAAGGTGCGGTCGGTCATGCGCGAGGCCTGGACGCTGCCACCGCCCAGGTCGACCACCCAGGCGTCGTTGAAAGCCAGGCTGTTGGCCACGGCGTCGACCCCCAGCTGCGCCTCCTCGGTGCCCGAGAGGACCCACAGGTCGAGATCGAGCGCCGCGATGTCCGCCAAGAAACGGCCGCGGTTGTCGGCTTCGCGGAGCGCGCTGGTGCCGATGACCTGGAGGCGGTCGAGATCGGCGGCGCCGGCGAAGTCGCAAATCAGCTTGAGAGCGGTGACCGCGCGGTCGATGGAGCTGTCGGTGAGATGGCTCGAGGTGCCGAAGCCTTCCGCCAGACGAACGACCTCGCGGATCTGGTCTTCGATCGAATACCAGAGGCCGGGCTCACAGGCGAAGACGACGAGACGCGCGGTGTTCGAGCCCAGGTCGACGATGCCGATCCGGCGCGGGTGCGGCCGCTCGGGCGCGGAGGGCACGGCGCGGGGGCCTCTCAGGGACGGCATGGCGGGTGGAAACTACCACGGAGCGCGGTAACCTAGCTGTGGCGATCCGGCATCAGAGGTCGAAGAACGCCGGTGGGAGAGTCGATGAGCGGCACAGCCGAGGAAGCGCAGAAGGTCACCGCGGCCGCCCGCCGGGAGGGTGGCCAGCCCCTGTTCGAGGCACGCGGCGTGACCAAGGTCTACACCATGGGCGAGGTGCGCGTGCACGCCCTTCGCGGGGTGGACCTCGAGCTCTGGACCTCCGAGTTCCTGGTGCTTTTGGGGCCTTCGGGGAGCGGCAAATCGACGCT
>JAGQSE010000298.1 GCA_020439725.1 Acidobacteriota bacterium | reverse complement strand
ACCGTCGCCGCCGGCGGCGGCTCGATCTGCACCCTGCGTGACGGCCGGGTCCGGGTCGGTCCGGAGAGCGCCGGCGCCGACCCGGGACCGGCGTGCTACGGCGCCGGCGGGCCCTTGACCCTGACCGACGTCAACCTCCTCTTGGGGCGTCTCGACGCGGACCGCTTCGGGATCCCCCTCGATCTCGCGGCAGCCCGACGGCGGCTCGAAGAGCTCCTCGCCGGTCTCGCCGAGCTCGGGCAGACGCCGGCCGAAGAGACTCTCCTCGGCGGCCTCCTCGAGATCGCCGACGAACGCATGGCGGAGGCGATCCGGGCGATCTCGGTGCGCCGCGGCTATGACCCCCGCGACCACGCCCTGGTCGCCTTCGGCGGCGCCGGGGCGCAGCACGCCTGTGCCGTCGCCGAGCTGCTCGGCGTGGGCGCCGTCGTGGTGCCCGAGGACGCGGCCCTGCTGAGCGCCCGCGGCCTGCGCTCGGCGGTGGTCGAGCGCTTCGCCGAGCGCCAGGTGCTCGCCGAGCTCGAGGCGGTGGCGGATTGTCTCGACGGCTGGCTCGACGAGCTCGCCGCCCGTGCCGTCGCCGAGGTCGAGGCCCAGGGAGTGGTGATGGCCCGCGTCCGCCGACGCCTCGCCTTCCTCCGCTTCGCCGGTCAGGAGAGCACCCTCGAGGTCGCCATCGAGCCCGGACGCTCGCTTCGCGACGCCTTCGAGACCGCATACCTCGAGATTTATGGTTATCGGCCCGAGAGCCGCGCGGTCGAGCTCGAGTCGCTCCGCGTGGTCGCTTCCTCGCAGCCCGAGGCGCCAGCGCCGATGCTGCCGGTGGTCGAGCACGACGCGCCGGAGGCCGGCGGCCGACGGGTCTGGCTCGCCGGCGCCTGGCAGGAGCTTCCGACCTACGACCGCGAGATCCTCGAACCTGGCGCCCGCTTCGCCGGCCCGGCGCTGGTTTTCGAGAGACACAGCTCGACGGTGGTCGGCGCCGGCTGGCGCGGCCGGGTCGACGGCGCGCGGGCGTTGGTCCTCGAACCGGCAGCGGCACCGGCGGCAGGAGGGGAGACGGATGCGTCCTGACGCCGTCGAGCTCGAGCTCTTCACCCATCGCTTCGCCGCCGTCGCTCGGGAGATGGGGGAGATGCTCCAGCGCACCGCGTTGTCGACCAACGTCAAGGAGCGTCTCGACTTCTCCTGCGGCCTGCTCGATCCGGCGGGGCGGCTGGTGGTCAACGCGCCGCACATCCCGGTGCACCTCGGAGCCCTCGGGTTGTGCGTCCGGCGGGTCGTCGAAGCCCTGCCGCTGGCACCCGGCGACGTCGCGGTCACGAACCACCCGGCCTATGGCGGCTCGCATCTGCCCGACGTCACCGTCGTCACTCCCGTCCACGAGCACGGGAGGGGTGGTCGGCTCCTCGGCTACGTCGCCAGCCGCGCCCACCACGCGGAGATCGGCGGCATGCGCCCGGGCTCGATGCCACCCGCTGCCCGCCGGCTGGCGGAGGAGGGGGTGGTCCTCGAGCCGATGCTGCTCCTCGCCGGGGGAGAGCCGCGCTGGAGCGAGATCCGGCGGCGTCTCGAATCCGGTCCGTGGCCCAGCCGCTCGGTGGACGAGAACCTCGCCGACCTGGCGGCGGCGGTGGCGGCCAACCACCGCGGGGCCGAGGCGCTCCGACGTCTCGCCGGAAGCCACGGCGCCGAACGGGTCGTGACACAGATGAAGGCCCTCGAGAGCCTCGCCGCCACCACCGTCGAAGGGGCCCTGGAGCGGCTTGGCGAGGGCGTCCAGCGGGCCGAGGAGCGCCTCGACGACGGCTCGCCGCTGGTCGTCGAGATCACCGTCCGCGGTGGTCGTGCGCGCATCGACTTCACCGGCACCTCGGCGGTCCACCCGGGTAACCTCAACGCACCGCCGGCAGTGGTGGCGAGCGTGGTGCTCTACGTCCTGCGCCTGCTCCTCGATCGCCCCTTGCCGCTCAACGAGGGGATGCTGCTGCCGGTGGAGCTGGTGCTGCCGCCGGGGAGCCTGGTCAACCCCGACTTCCCGGCGGATCCGCGCCAGGCCCCGGCGGTGGTCGGTGGCAACGTCGAGACCAGCCAGCGGCTGGTCGATACGCTGCTCAAGGCCCTGGGCCTCGCCGCCTGCAGCCAGGGGACGATGAACAACCTGCTCTTCGGCAGCCCGCGCTTCGGCTATTACGAGACCGTCTGCGGCGGTACCGGCGCGGGCCCCGGCTTCGACGGCGCTTCCGGCGTGCACAGCCACATGACCAACACGCGGATCACCGATCCCGAGGTGCTCGAGCACCGCTACCCGGTGCGTCTCGAACGCTTCGCGGTGCGCCGGGGCTCCGGTGGTGCCGGTCGCTGGCGGGGGGGCGACGGGGTGGTCCGCGAGCTCACCTTCCTCGAACCGGTGTCGCTGTCGCTGCTGTCGCAGCACCGCCGGGAGCGACCCTACGGCATGGCCGGTGGCGGCGCCGGTGCGGCCGGCCGGCAGCGCTTGGTGCGAGCCGACGGCTCGATGGAGGAGCTCGCCGGGATCGCGGCCGCAGAGCTCGAAGCCGGGGATCGCCTGTTGCTCGAGACGCCGGGCGGCGGTGGCTGGGGGAGTCCCGAGGAGGCCGCCGCACCAGCGGTCAGGCCGCCCCGGCCCCGAGACTAGAGCTTTCCGCCGTTCCCGGCGGCGCGAAGAAGCTCCGGCCCGCCCAGGCCAGCGTCGCGCCGCGAGCCCCCATCCACAGGCTGAAGGCGAGCCACAACCACGGGTTGCCGCCGCCCAGGAGCGCCACCACCGCCAGCGGGGTGAAGACGCCGAGGGTGCACAGCATCATGGCGTTGCGCAGCGCCCGCCCCGCCGTCAGGCCGAGGAAGAGACCGTCGTAGACGAAGGCCACGGCGCCGAAGAGCAGCACCGGCGCGAGCCAGGGGGAGAGGGCCGTGGCGGTGGCGATGACCGCCTCGTGGTTGGTCAGAAGGCCATAGACCGCCCGCGGCGCGAGCAGCAGGAGCGCGAGCACCAACCCCGCGAAGACTCCGCCGGTGGCCAGCGCGAGACGCATCAACCGGAGCAGCGACGGCCGGTCGCCGGCGCCGTAGAAGACGCCGCCGAGACTCTCGACGGCGAAGGCGGCGCCGTCGATGAAGTAGGCGGCGAAGAGGAAGAGGCGCAACAACACCGTGTTGGCCACCAGCACCTCGGTCCCCAGCCGACCGCTGATGGCGGTGAAGGCGGTGAGCGTGCCGGTGAGAAGGAGCGTCCGCAACAGGATGTCTCGGTTCAGGCTGAAGAGCCGGGTGAGGGCCGGGCGGTCGAGAACCTCGTGCCAGCGCCACCGTCTCGGCCGGCCGGCGCCGAGCATCAGCCCGAGGGCGACGAAGAGCATCAGGTACTGGGCCAGGGCGCTGGCCACCCCGGCACCGGCGGCGGCCCAGCCGAGCCGGATGATGAACAGGTAGTTGAACAGGATGTTGGCGAGGTTGGCGATCACCGTCATGACCAGGGCCCGGCCGCTCTCCTCACGACCGAGGAACCAACCCAGGAGCGCGAAGTTGGCGAGCACCGCGGGAGCGCCCCAGATGCGCGCGTCGAAGTAGGCCTCGGCGGCGTCGCGGAGGTCCGGGGCGACGCCGATGACGGCGAAGCCGGCGTCGCGCAGCCAGGGATGGAGGAGGAGGATCAGGAGGCCGAGGACCACGCCCGGGACCAGCGCCCGGTAGAGCGTCAACCACACCTCGCCCTCGTCGCGCCGGCCGCGGGCCTGCGCCGACAGGCCGGTGGTGCTCATGCGCAGGAAGTTGCACGACCAGAAGAGCGTGTCGAAGAGCACCGACGCCAGCGCCACACCGCCCAGGAACCGCAGGTCGGGCAGGTGACCGAGCATCCCGGTGTCGACCAGGCTGACCAGCGGCTCGCTGAGGTTGGCGAGGACGTTGAGCGCCGTCAGGCGGGCGAAGCGGCGGCGGAGCGAGGGAACGGCCATCGCGGGCGGGTGGGGAACCCCGGGCCGGGCTCAGCTCTCGGGCAGCTCGTAGGTCGGCGCTGCGGCTGCGCTCCGGTGCCCGGCGAGATGCGCGACGATGCGCTCGACATGGACGTGGCTGGTCTCGATGAAGTGCTTGACGCCGCCCAGCTGCGTCCCCGCCACCGCCGTGCCGGCGACATAGACCCCCGGCACCGAGCTCTCCATGGTCGCCTCGTCGAGCCGTGGCCGGAGCCCGGGCCCTTCGAGCTCGAGACCCAGCGTTTGGAAGAGGGTCGGGTCTTGCGCGTAGCCGGTCAGGAGGAGCACCCGATCGGCTGCCACCTCGACGGCTTC
>JAGQSE010000297.1 GCA_020439725.1 Acidobacteriota bacterium | reverse complement strand
TTGACGAAGAAGCCGATGAGCCCTTCGGTCTCGATCCGGGTCCGGCCCGCCACCGGTGAGCCCACCGTCACGTCGGTCTCGGAGGTCAAGCGGTGGAGCAGGGTCTGGAAGCCGGCGAGGAGGACCATGAAGAGCGTCGCGCCGCGGCTCCGGGCCAGGGTTCGGAGGCGGCGGGTGAGCTCCGCGGGGAGCACGAAGCGCACCTCGCCCCCCCACGGGCTGAGGACCGCGGGTCGCGGCCGGTCGGTGGGCAGGTCGATCGATCCCAGGTCCGCCAGCCGGTCGCGCCAGTGCTCCAGCTGGCTCTCGAGCCTCTGGCCGGCGAGCCACTCGCGCTGCCAGACGGCGAAGTCCGTGTACTGCACCGGCAGGTCGGGCAAGGTCGGTGCGTGGCCCTCGCGGAGCGCGCGGTAGAGGGCTCCCACCTCGCGCACGACCACGCCCAGCGACCAGCCGTCGGAGGCGATGTGGTGCAGGGTCACCGTCAGCCGGTGCTCGTCGGCCGCGAGGCGAAGCAAGAGGACCCGGATCAGCGGATCGCTGGCGAGCCTGAAGGGCCTGCGAGCCTCCGCCATCGCCAGGGAGCGGGCCGCCAGCTCGCGCACCGCCGGGGCCAGGGCGGTGAGGTCGACCGTGGGCATGGCGAGCGGCGCCGAGTCGGCGATCACCTGGTGCGGTGTGCCCCGAAGGCTCTCGAAGCGCGTGCGCAACACCTCGTGACGCCGGACCAGGGCCGAGAAGGCGGCCCGGAGCGCGGCGACCTCGAGCCGACCCAGGAGCCGGAGACCGAAGGGCAGGTTGTAGACCGGCGACCCCGGCTCGAGCTGGTCGAGGAACCACAGGCGTTGCTGGGCGAAGGATAGGGGCAGGTTCCCCTCGCGAGACACCGGGACCAGCGCCGGAGCCGGGGACGGGTGGTCGTCCGCGCCGTCGCCGGTCGCCATTGCGGCGGCCAGTGCGGCGACCGACGGGGCATCGAAGAGCGCGCGCAGCGACAGCTCGCGTCCCAGCTCGCGGCGGATACGGGCCACCGCCTGTGTGGCGAGCAGCGAATGGCCGCCGAGCTCGAAGAAGTCGTCATGGCGGCCGATGGGCGAGACCCCGAGGAGCTCCTGCCAGATGGCCGCGAGCCGTTCCTCCGTGTCGCCGATGGGCGGCTCGTAGGCGGCGCCGGTGGCGGGGCGAAAGTCCTGCGCCGGGCTCTGCGTCTCCGCCGGAGCGGTGACGAACCAGTCCTCGGGGTGCGTCGGCGCCAGATAGACCACCGGCTCCGAACCGAGCTCCAGGGCGCGGTGGAGGAGCTCGAGCCAGCGGTCGCGAGCGGCTCGGTCGCTCGCCGCGAGCGGGCTGACGACGGTCTGCCAGCGGCCGATCTCGCCGCCGGACCGGCGGTCTGCGGACCGGTCGCGGGCCCATTGCGCCACCTGCTCGGCGCGCAGGATGGTCAGCGGGTCATCGCCGCCCAGCAGCGCCAGATCGAGCAGCACCACACCGGCGGTGACGCCGTGGGTGCGGGCGATCTCGGAGAGGGTGTGGAGCTCGCGGGCGTCGGTCTCGAGGGTACGGAGAGCGGTCTCCGTCTCGAGGTCGTCGAGATCGCCCGCGGGGCTCGGGTGCGGGTGGTGCAGCCACAGGTCGAGGCCCCCGAGCGCGGCGGCGGCTTCGCCGACCGCCCTCTGTAGCGCGGCGTCGGATTCCTCGCCGCTCCCGCCATCGATCGAGCCCGACCACAGCACCTCGGCGCGTTCCCCGAGCTCCTGCCGGATGCCGTTTTCCACGGCCGTCGGCCCGTCGGCCCGGGCTTCGCCGGTCTCTGCCTCGGCCGGTCCCGAGATCAGCGCCAGGCGGAGCCGGTGGCGGTCGGCGAGGGCCTGGACGAGATGCTGGACCGCCGGGTCCTCCGCGCCGGTGACGAGGACGGCGGCGCCGTCCCGGAGGACCGGTACACCGTCGCCCTCGTCGGGTTCCACCACCTGGGTCTCGGCCCGCCACCAGTAGGCACCGCGGAGCGCCGTGCGCTCGCCATCGGCCCCGAGCCCGAGACCCAGGGCGGCCCCGAGACCGCGCGGCACCCCGGCGGCGTCGGCAGCGCCCGGCAGCGGTGCGGGCAGGTCGACGCTGCGGGTCGGGATTCCGGCCCGGGCGAGGGCGAGGGCGGCGGCGCGGGGCATCCAGGCGCTGGGTGCGGGGGTTTCGTCTCCCAGGACCTCTTCCTGGCCGCGGGTCAGGACGACGAGCTGCGAGACCCACTCGCGGTTCCGGGTCAGCGCGCGAACCAGGCGAAGAAGGTCCTCGCCACGCTCCGGCGCCTCTAATCCGGCGCGCCAGCCGGCACCCAGCCATAGGACGCCCCAGCTCGCCGCTTCGTCCGCGTCCGCCCCGAGGAGCGCCGACAGACCGCCGTCGTTGTCCGCGTCGGCGGGCGTCAGCCAGCGGAAGGTGCCGCCGAGCGCCGCCAGGGCCGGGCCCAGGACGTCCTCGAGCCCGGGTCCGGAGGCGGCGACCAGCCAGCGTCGCGGCTTCGGATGGAGGTCTTCCGCCACCGCCGCGGCTTGCCGCCAGGTCGGCCGGTGGAGCCGAAGCCGCTCGTCGCGCGCCCGCGCCACGCTGCCGGTGCCCCGGATCCAGTAGCGGTGATCGTCGAAGCGGGTGGCGGGAAGCGGCACCCGCCGCCGCGAGGCACCGCGCACCCGCCGCCAGTCGACGGCGCCACCGGCCAGCCACAGCTCGGCGGCGACGCGGCGCGGCGCGGGTGCCTCGGAGTCGGTCGCGGGGCGCGGCATCGAGGCGACCACCCGCACGGCGGATCTCTCGTCGCCGCCGCCGGGACGCGGGTCCATCACCCGCCGCCGGGCGATGGCCGACAGCGAGCGACCGGGTCCCACCTCGACCAGGACACCCGCGCCGGCCTGACGCAGCAGGTTCTCGAGCGCGGGGCCGAAGCGCACGGTGTGCCGCAGGTGACGCACCCAATACTCCGGCGAGGTCGCCTCGGCGGCCGTGAGCCTCTCGCCGGTGAGGTTCGAGAAGACCCGCGCCGCCGGTGGTCTGAGGTCGTGGCGTGACACCTCGTCGCCGAAGGCCTCGAGCACCGGATCCATCATCGCGCTGTGGAAGGCGTGGGAGGTACGCAAGCGGCGGCCCTCGATCCCGCGACCGGCCCAGCGTTGGGCCAGCGCGCTGATGGCCGCCTCCGGTCCCGAAACGACGACGGCTTCCGGACCGTTTTCCGCCGCCAGCTCGACCGCCGCGGCGAGCTCCGTCTCCTCGCTCGCGAGCAGCTCCGCGAGACGCGCGGCCGAGATCCCCAGCGCCAGCATCGCGCCGGACGGTACCTGCTGCATCAGCGCGCCGCGGCGAGCGACCAGCCGGAGGGCCGCCTCGAGGCTGAACACGCCCGCGCGCTGCGCCGCGACGTACTCCCCCAGGCTGTGACCCAGGAGGACGTCCGGGGTCACCCCCCAGCTCGCCCACAACTCGGCCCACGCGTGGGAGACCGCGAAGACCGCGGGTTGCGCGAGACGCGTCTCGGCCAGCGCCTCGTCGCGGGCGCCCGCGCCATAGAGGGCTTCGAGCAAGGATTCGCCCAGCGGCTGCCGGAGGAGCTCGTCGCACTCCTCGAGGGCGCGGCGGAACACCGGTTCGCGCTCGAAGAGGCCCC
>JAGQSE010000296.1 GCA_020439725.1 Acidobacteriota bacterium | reverse complement strand
CCCCAGGTGGGCCCCATGGCGGCGACATAGGCGACGTCCGGATCGCCGGGATCGAGGACGATGCGGGCGATGCGCTCGGTGCCGTCGAGACCCAGGTGCTCCCAGGTGGCGCCGCCGTCGAGCGAGCGGTAGGCACCGTTGCCCACCGAGACGCTGTTCCTCGGGTTGCCCTCACCGGTGCCGACCCACACCACTTCGGGGGAGACCGGGTTGACCGCGATGGCACCGATGGCCGCCACCGGCTGGTCGTCGAAGATCGGCGCCCAGGTGACGCCGCCGTCGACCGACTTCCAGACGCCGCCGGTGGCCGCGCCGACGTAGATCACGTCCGGATCCGACGGCACTCCCTCGACCGCGGCGACACGGCCGCTCATGGTCGCCGGTCCGATCGAGCGCAGCTCGAGACCCGCGAGGAGCCGAGCGTCGATGGGCGATACCTCCACCGTCTTCGCGGTCTTGGCCTTGCGCGACGCGGCGGAGGCGTGGCCGGCGACGCCAGCCACGAGGACGAGGACGAGAGCAGCGGCGAAGGGACGGCGGCGACGCATCGGTAGGTCTCCTGCTCGGTGGTTGGAACGGGGTCGAATCGCCGTAGTGTACCCCGCCGCGCCGGCCCCCGTCCGGTGCCAGGGGCGTGCTACGATCCCGCCGGCTCACCGGCCGCAGCCGCGCAACCCGTCGCGGTCTCGGACTTTGGGAGGAGACACCCGATGGCCATCACCGAGCCCCGTCACCGGCCGGGCCTGCTCGCCATCATCCTCTTGTTGGCGCTGGCGCCGGCCCTCGCCACCGAGCCTACCAGCGCCACCGAGCTCGATGACACGAAGGTCGACGACGCCGCGTTGGCCGCTGCCGGATCGGAAGAGGACGGGCTCGGCACCTCCGAGAAGCTCCCCACCGTCGAGGACCGGATCACCGTCTCCGGCGGCCGGACCCTGGCCACCGCCTCCCCCGCCTCCGCCGCCGCCACCTCGATCGCCATCACCGAGCCCGAAGCGGCACCGGCGACCCTGACCGAGATCGTCTCCGCCACGCCGGCGGTGTCGCAGAACGGCCAGGGAGGCCTGTTCCAGGTCTTCTCGATCCGCGGCGTCTCGCGCGAGCGGGTACAGACGCGGATCGCCGGTGTCCGCCTGACCAGCGAGCGCCGCGCGGGGATCTCCGCCTCCTTCCTCGATCCCCAGCTGCTGTCCGCCGTCGACGTGCTGCGCGGTCCGGCGTCGAGCCTCCACGGCTCGGGCGCCCTGGGAGGCGTCGTCCAGCTGCTCCCCGCGCGCTTCGAGGGTTCGACGGTGACCGCCGGCTACGACTCCCAGGGCGACGAGCGCTACGCCGCCGTCGGCTGGGGCGAGGGCGACGCCGAGGGCCGCGGCTGGTCGCTGGGGCTCGCCCATCGGAGCGCCGGCGACGACGAGAGCGGTGACGGTACGCTCCGCAACTCGGCCTTCTCGCAGGTGTCGGCGGTGCTACGCCGCGGCTGGGGCACCGGCACCACCCGCCACGAGATCGTCGTCATCCCGACCTATGGCGATGACATCGGCAAGGCCAACACCGACTTTCCGCGCCGCGACACCACCTACCCGCGCGAACGCCACCTGCTGGCCCGCTACTCCCTGGACACCGAGGCCGGGACGAGCTTCCAGGCCTACCTGCACCCCCAGGACCTCGAGGCGCTCACCGTCACCGCGGGTGACGGCCGCGCGGAGGTCAGCAACAAGAGCTTCGATCTGGGAGCGGAGTGGCAGCGGCGCTGGCACGGCGGCCCCCTCGACGGGCACTGGGGGGTCGAGTACTTCGGGCGCCGCGGCGTCGACGCCACCGAGGTCGACCGTCCCGAGGACCCTACCGCCGAGGTCGTCCGCGCCAAGACCCTCGACGGCGGCGCCCTCGACGAGGTCGGAGTCTTCGTCGCCGCGGGGCATGATTTCGGCGAGGCGCGCCTCGAAGCCGGTACCCGTTTCACCTGGCAGCGCCAGGACAACCGCGGCTCGGACAGCGTCGACGACACCGCCTGGAGCGGCTTCGTGGGCCTGACGCTCCCCCTCGGCTCGGGTGTCGAGCTGGTGGCCAACGTGGGCACAGGGCTGCGTTTCGCGGGTCTGTCGGAGCGCTACTTCAGCGGCACCACGGGGCGCGGCGAGATCACCGCCAACCCCGATCTCGACCCCGAGCGCTCGCTCAACGTCGACCTCGGGCTGCGTCGGTCGGGGCGCCACACCTTCGCCGCCGTCTACGCCTTCCACACCCGGGTCGAGGACTACATCGAGCGCGTCGAGGTGGCCCCCGACCAGCTCGGCTTCGTCAACCTGCTGTCGGGCACCATCGAGGGCGTCGAGGCGGAGATCCACTGGGTGGCCGGCCCGCGCTTCGAGCTCTATGGCTCGGGCCACTTCATGCGTGGTCGCGCCGCCGGTGGCGAGGCCCTCGCCGACATCCCGCCCCACCGGCTGATCTTTGGTGGTGAACGCCGGCTGGGCCGCTGGCGGCTCGAGGGCCGTTGGCAGTACCGCTTCGCCAAGGATGACCCGGGGAGCGGCGAACAGGCCATCGACGCCGCCGACGTGCTCGACGCGGCCCTCGGCTACGAGCTCCGCACCGGTCTCGAGCTCACCCTTCGCGGCACCAACCTCCTCGACGAGGAGTACCAGGCCAGTGCCGACCGCAAGGACATCGGCGCCCGCGGCCGTTCGATCGGTCTGGCTCTCGCCTGGCATGCCCGCTGAGGGAGAGCTAGCCGGCGCACGGGAAGAGCCGCGCGCCGGCTGCTAGACTCCGACTTTCTTCGACCCGGCTGCTCGCCCAGCCCTCGCGAACCCCGCCGCCGGGCCGCCGGCGGCCTTCAACGCCCGAGGTCCCGCCGTGCGCCAAGACCGCTCGCCCTCCGCCGCCCCGTCCTCTAAGGCCCTCTGCCTGATCGCTCTCCTCGTCCTGGCGGCCGCGCCACCACTCGGTGCCGAGCCCGCTCGGGGCTCGAGCTCGAAGCGGGCCACCACCACGTCTTCGAGCACCGTCGATGAGGCCTGGTTCAAGGCGCTCACGTGGCGCGAGATCGGCCCCTATCGCGGCGGCCGCTCGGCCGCGGTCACCGGTGTTCCCGGGCAGCGCGACGTCTACTACTTCGGTGCCACCGGCGGCGGCGTGTGGAAGACCACCGACGCCGGCGCCTCGTGGAAAGCGGTCTCCGACGGCTTCTTCGGCGGCTCCATCGGCTCGGTGGCGGTGGCCGAGGCGGATCCCAACGTGGTCTACGCCGGTGGTGGCGAGGTCACGGTGCGCGGCAACGTCTCGCAGGGTGACGGCGTGTGGAAGTCCGTCGACGCGGGCAAGACCTGGCATCACGTCGGGCTTCCCGAGTCGCGGCACATCCCCCGCCTGCGGATCGACCCCCGCGACCCCGACCGGGTCTATGCGGCGGTCCTCGGCCACCTCTACGGCCCCAACGAGGAGCGCGGCGTCTACCGCACCCTCGACGGCGGCAAGACCTGGCAGCGCATCCTCTTCGTCAACGCGGACGCCGGCGCCGTCGACCTGATCCTCGACCCGACCAATCCGCGGGT
>JAGQSE010000295.1 GCA_020439725.1 Acidobacteriota bacterium | reverse complement strand
CGGAGATAGCCCCGAGCCAGGCCGGTCCCGCCGACGAGGAGCTCCCCCGCCACCCCCACCGGCACCGGAGCGCCGGCCTCGTCGACCACCGCCGCGAAGGCACCGTCGATGGACCGCCCGATGGCCGGTGCGCCGGGCTCGAAACCCTCCGGCGCCACCGGGCACCAGGTGGCCTCGATGGTGGTCTCGGTGGGGCCGTAATGATTGAAGACGGCGAAGGGCAGCCCCGGTGGCGGCCGCCGCGTCAGGCGATCGCCGGCGGTGTGGAGCCGTTCGAGGGCGACGTCCGGCGGCCAGGCGAGGGCGAGCAAGGCCTCGGCCATGGGCGTCGCGGCGAAGCATGAGGTCACCCGCTGCTCGAAGAGCCAGCGCTGGAGCTCGGGCGGCGAGCGCCGGACCGCCTCGGAGGTCGGGATCGCGACCGCACCACCACCGACCAGCGCCGGCCACAGCTCCCACACCGCGGCGTCGAAGGCGGGCCCCGAGAGCCGGGTCGCGCGATGCCCGGCGCTCACCGGAAACGCCCGGCCGTGCCAGGCGAGGAGGTTGGCGAGACCACCATGGGTCACCGCCACCCCCTTGGGACGACCCGTCGAGCCCGAGGTGTAGACCACGTAGGCGAGGTCTCCGGGCTCGACCTCGGCGGCGGGTTCGCCCCTTTCGCCAGCCGTCTCCTCGAGAAGCGCCTCGAGCCCCACCACCTCGACGCCGGACACCGCCGGCACCGCGCGACCCGGCGAGACGACGACCAAGTTGGGAGCGGCGTCCTCGAGCACGAACCGCAGCCGGGCCGCGGGCCATTCGGCGTCGAGGAGGAGGAAGGCCGAGCCCCGATCGAGGATCGCGAGGAGCAGCGCGACCTCCGCTGGCGAGCGGTCGGCGAGGACGCCCACCAGAGAGCCACGGCCGACACCGCGCCGGCGGAGCCCGGACGCCATTCTGCCGGCGCCGCTCACCAGGTCCTCGTAGCTCCACACCACCTCGCCGTGCTCGAGGGCCGGCGCCGAGGGCCTGAGGACCGCGCGCTCGTGGACCCGCAGGTGCACCGCCCGAGGCGCCGGATCGGGTACGGTGAGACTCCGGCTCCACTCGGTGACGAGCTGGTGCCGCTCCGGGGCGCCCAGGAGCTCGATGCCATCGACCGGCGCCGCGGGATCCGCCACCACCGCCTCGAGAATCCGGCCCAGCTGGCGCATCCAACGCTCGACGCTCGTGGTGTCGAAGAGCGCGGTGCGGTACTCGACGCTGGCCTCGAGCTCCCCGCCTGGCTCCCCTCCGAGCCCCCCAGCGAGCCGAAACACCAGGCTCAGCTCGAGACGCGCGGTGACCGACGGCACCGACTCGAGCTCGGTCTCGAGACCGCGCATCCGCACACCCTCCCCGCCCCCGCGCTGGAGCGAGACCATGACCTGGAAGAGCGGCTCGCGGGAGAGGTCGCGGGCCGGCTGGAGCTCCTCCACCAGCCGCTCGAAGGGCAGCTCCTGGTGGGCGAAGTCCTCGAGCAGCACCTCGCGGGCGGTCTCCAGGAGGCCGCGGAATCCTACTCCCCGAGGCAGCGTCAGGCGGAGCGGCAGGGTGTTGACGAAGAGCCCCAAAAGGCCCTCGAAACGCTCGCGGTCGCGGCCCGCCACGGGGGTGCCGACGATCAGGTCGCGGCGGCCGGTGAGCCGCGACAGCAGCACGGCGAAGGCGACCCAGAGGGTCATGAAGGGGGTCGCCCGGGCGTCGCGGGCCAGCGCCTCGAGACCGGTGGCGAGGTCCCTCGGAAAGCGCACCGGGAGGGTTCGCCCGGCGAGATCCTGGACCGGCGGCCGCGGCCGGTCGGTGGGCAGCTCGAGCTCGCAGGGGGCGCCGTCGAGACGCTCGCGCCAGTAGGCCAGCTGGCGCTCGAGGATCTCGCCTTTGAGCCGCTGCCACTGCCAGCGCGTGAAGTCCGCGTACTGGACGGGGAGCGGCGGCCACGACGGCGGCCTGCCGTCGAGCGCCGCATCGTAGGCGGTGGCGAGCTCGGCGAGAAAGGGAGCCAGAGACCAGCCGTCGAAGACCGCGTGGTGGAGCACGAAGCCCAGCGTGTGCCGCTCGGCCGCGACGCGATACAGGTGGGCGCGCACCGCGGGGCGCTCGCTGAGCTCGAAGGGCAAGGCGACCTGCGCCTGGTGGTGGGCCGCGGCCTCCTCGCTCGAGCAGGTCACCGTCACCAGGGGGGTCGCGTCGGCCGGCTGCGTGACCAGCTGGGGCCCGTCCTCGCCCGGCAGGAACGTCGAGCGCAAGGCATCATGCCGTTCCACCAGCGCCCGCCACGCGCGCTCGAGCGCCGCCGCGTCCAGCGGGCCGTCGAGGTCCAGGTGGAACGCGACGTTGTAGGCGGTGCTGTTGGGCTCCAGCTGCTGGAGCAGCCACAGCGGGGCCTGGGCGGGGGAGGCTGGGGTCACTCCGCCAGACCCAGGACGTCGGCGACGTAGCCGGTGAGCGCCTCGATGTTGGGGTGGTCCCAGAACAGGGTGGCGGGCAGGTCGCGATCCAGCCACTCCGCGAGGTCGCCGGTGAGGGCGAAGGCCTTGATGGAGTCCAGCCCGAAGGTGGTGAAGGTCCGGGTCGGATCCACCGCATCGGGGCTGATCCCCAGCGCTTCGGCCAACCCGAGCCGGAGGAACTTCTCGACCTGCGCGCGGCTCTTGACGATGGCGCGGAGCTCGGCCGAGCTCGCCCGGGAGCTGCGGCGGTGCGCCTCGGGGGGCGTCCCATCAGGGGTCGTCATGACGTCATACCGTCCAGGCGTGCAAGGTCACCACGGAGCAGCGCCTCCCTGCAAGCGCCGCGTCTGACTTTGCCGCTCGTGGTGCGGGGCAAGGTGCCTTGCCGGATCAACACCACCTCAGAAAGCGACAGCCCAAGCCCCTCCAGCACTGCGGAGATCACCGCATCCCGCGCCGCGGCGGCGTCTTCTGTATTCCTCCGGTGCAGCTCGGCCACCACCACCGCCCGCTCGCCCGCGGGGTCATCCACCGCGAAGGCGGCCGCTCCGCCCGAGGTCAGGCCCGGGTGCGCCTGGGTGGTCAGGGCCTCTACGTCCTGCGGGTAATAGTTCTGCCCGCCCAGGATCATGAGGTCCTTGAGGCGGCCGGTGACGTACACCCGCCCGCGGTCGAGGTAGCCGAGGTCCCCGGTCCGCAGGAACACCCGCGCGTCGTCCTCGTCCAGGCGCGCTCTGAAGGTGTGGGCGCTGGCGTCGGGAGCGCGGTGGTAACCCGAGGCGACAGCGGGGCCGTGCACCCACAGCTCACCCTCTTCGCCGTTGGGTCGCGCTCGTCTCGTCTCGGGATCAACCACCACCACCGTGGTGCCGGCGGGGGGGCGCCCGCAGCAGACGCGACCCGCGGGGTCGACCTCGACCGCCTCGGCCGCGCACACCAGGAGGGTCGCCTCGGCCAGCCCGTAGCACGGAGTCATGGCTCGGGGTGGGAGGCCGTGGGGCTCGAAGACCGCCGCGAAGCGGGCCAGGGTGGCGGCGCGCACCGGCTCGGCCCCGTTGAAGGCCACCTTCCACGACGACAGGTCGAGGCCCGCCCGCTTCGCCTCCGGGATCCGCTCCACGCACAGCTCGTACGCGAAGTTGGGCGCCCCGCTCGTGGTGGCCCGGTAGCGGTCGATGGCCTCGAGCCAGCGGAGCGGCCGCATCAGGAAGGTCTCGGGCGCCATCAGGGTGCACTCCCCGCCCTGGTAGAGAGGGTGGAGCACGTTCCCGATCAGGCCCATGTCGTGATGGAGCGGCAGCCAGCCCACCACCCGGAA
>JAGQSE010000294.1:480-7280 GCA_020439725.1 Acidobacteriota bacterium | reverse complement strand
GCCGTCGCCATCGAAGTCGGCGAGGGCGGCACCGGCGCCCACGGGTTCGACGAAGTAGAGCTCGCCGCTGCGGCCGTTGTCGTGCTCGAACCGGAGCCCCGAGGCTTCGGCGACGTCGACGAAGATCGCCGGTCCACCGCTTCTGGAGGCTTCGGCCGAGGCGCCGGCGGCCACGGCCGGTGCCTCGGTGCCGCCGGGCGCCTCCGGGGCCGGCGACCCGCAGGCGCTCGCCAAGAGGCCGGCGAGGAGGAGGAGCGTCGTGGGGGCCCGGCGGCGGGTCCCCCGGGGCCGGCGTGAAGGCCTGGATGGAGTCATCGCCTAGCTCGGTGTCTCGTGGGGTGGAGGTCGTTGCCCGGGAGGCGGCTCTACCGGTGCTTGGATCAGTCGCTCGTCGGCTTCCCAGGGGGTCTCGCAGCGCTCGCCCTCGCGGTAGAGCACCAGCCGCCGCCGTGCGATGTGGAGCGCCGGCCGCAACCCCAGGTGCTCGAGCGTGTCGATGGCCGCCTGTTGCCACGCCACGGCGTCGGCGAAGGCGCCACCGCCGGCAGCCACCATCGCCGCCGTCTCGGCGTAGAGGACGTCCGGTGGCCCCGCCCCGGCGAGAAGCTTCCGGGCGCGAGCCAGGTTCGCCGCCTCCGGTGCACCTGGCTCGCCCGTCGCCAGGTTCCGCGCCAGGAGCAGCTCGAGGGGATGTCTCGACGGGGCGGTTTCGAGGTCCTGTTCGATAGCCTGGGTGGCGTCGGCCCGGCGACCCAGCGCGAGGAGCAGCGCACCGTACCAGAACCCGACGCCCTCGACGTCCGGACGGATCGTCCGCACGGTGGCATAGAGATCGGCGGCGTCCGTGAGCCGGCCTTGGCGCTGACGGATCTTGCCGAGGGTGGTACGTGCCGCCACCGACGCCTCGTCGAGGTCGATGGCCTGTTCGAGCTGCCGGGCGGCGCCCTCGAGGCGACCGCGATCCATCAGCAGCCGGCCCATCTCGAGATGAGCCTTCGAGGCCAGCTCCGGACGGTCCCCGGCCAGCCGGATCGCTTCGGACAGCTCCTTCGCAGCATCGCGCCACAGACCGACGCCGCGCAAGGCCAGCGCGTAGTTGATGCGTTCCTCGGGACCCTCGGGATCCGCCGCCACCGCGCGACCGAGGAGCACCGCGGCCCTCAGGTGCTCACCGCGGTGGGCGGCGCGGACGCCACGGCGGGTCAGGGTGCGCGAGCCCACGTCGACGGCGAAGAGCTCCTCGTCCCAGGGCTCCCCCGAATCGAGCGGGATCTGGTCGGCGTTCTTTTCGGGCAGCCGCGCCAGGAAGCCGTCGGCCTTGTCGTCGTCCCCGAGCTGTCGCCACGCCAGGCTGAGCGAGTAGTTGACCTCGCTCGCCTCGGGCTGGCGACGGGCCAGGTCCTCGAGGGGTGCCAGCGAGTCTTCGGGACGGTTCCTCGCCAGCGCGATCCGTGCCTCGCCGAGGAGCGCGCCGGGGTAGCCGGGATGGTCGACGAGGATCTGGCGGTAAAGCCCCTCGGCTCGATCGAGGTCCTGCTGGCGGAGAGTCAGGTCCGCTAGCCGCAGCACCGGCGCCGCCACCCGCGGCGCCAGGTCGGCGGCGCGCTGGTAGGCGGTCTCGGCGTCCTCGATCCGGCCGCCGTCCTCCGCCAGCTCGCCGAAAAAGTAGTACCAGCGGGGCTCCTCGGGGTCGAGGAGCTGGGCGTTGCGGTAGGCCAGCTCGGCGCTCTCGTCATAGCCATAGACGTGAAACCACTGGCCGAGGGTGCCCCAGGCATCCGCCGCGGCGGACGGATCCCCCGTTCCGCCCGCGCTCTTCGTCGCCCGGACCGCGTCGTAGATCCGGTCGAATTGCTCGCGGACCACGTCGTCGAGCTGCTCGAGGTCCGGGGGCGGCGTGACCTCGAGGAGGTCCTCGCTGGCGACGTCGGTGGCCGCCGGACCACGGCTGTCGCTCTTGCCACAGGCGGTCGCGACGAGCGCCGTCAACAGCCCCATCGCGAGCAGGGCGGTGAGCCCGAATGGGTCCTTCCTGCGGCGGCGGACGAGCTGGGTGGGAGAATCGGGCAGCGGCGCAGACACCCGCTGAGTATAGTCAAAGCCGAAGCGTTGCCGCCGGTGCCCGCGCACGCTTTCGGGGTACCGGCCCCGGGGCGGTCGCCGCGGCCGCCGGAGCGAGCGCTCGGGCGCTGTATAGTGGGCCGGCTCTGCGGGTCTCGGGGCGCGGCCGCGCCTCGTGTTTCCCGATCCGTCCCACCACCAACGCCGAGAGCAACGCCCGATGGCATCACCCGACTTCCAGGTCGCCCCGACCCTCCGCATGTCTTCCGTCGCAGCCCTAGGCCTGGTCCCGGCCCTGGCCCTGGCCCTGGCTCTGGGGCTCGCCGGGCTCGCCGGGCTCGCCGGCTGCGCGCCGACCCCGGACCACGAGCGCTGGAACGTGCTGCTGGTCACCTTCGACACCACCCGCGCCGACCACCTCGGGTGCTATGGCAATGACCGCATAGAGACGCCGACCCTCGACGGCCTGGCGGCGGGTGGCGTGCGCTTCAGCCGGACGCTGAGCGCCGTGCCGATCACCGCGCCGTCGCATTCGACCATCATGACCGGTCGCTACCCCATCGCCCACGGCGTCCGGGACAATGGACTTTTCAAGCTCGAAGACGATCAGCTCACGCTGGCCGAGATCCTCAAGGCGCAGGGCTACGATACGGCGGCGGCCATCGGCGCCTTTCCCGTCACCGCGCAGTTCGGGCTCAACCAAGGGTTCGACTTCTTCGACGACCATCTGACCGGCGCCTTCGAGAACTACCTGGGACAGCGCGAACAGCCCAAGGAGCGGTTGTTCTTCGACGAACGCCGCGCGGCGCAGGTCAACGAGGCCATCCTGCCGTGGCTGACCGAGCACTCGAAGGATCCCGACGCACCGCCGTTCTTCGTCTGGGTGCACTACTTCGACGCCCACCAGCCCTTCGAGCCCGCGCCGCCCTACGATCAGCTCTACGCCGACGACCTCTACAGCGGCGAGATCGCCTACGCGGACTCGCGGCTCGGCTTCCTGCTCAAGCACCTCGAGTCCCTCGGTCAGCTCGACCACACCCTGGTGGTCATGACCGCGGACCACGGCGAGGGTCTCGGCGAGCACAACGAGATCACCCACGCCCTGTTGGCCTACAACTCGACCCTCCACGTGCCTCTGATCATCCACCCGCCCGGCGAGTTCGAGCAGGCGGGGACGGTGGTCGACCGGTGGGTCGGGACCGTCGACATCGTGCCGACGATCCTCGATCTCTTGGGCATCGACCCACCGGAAGGCCTCCAGGGCAACTCGCTCGTGCCCCTGTGGCACGGCGGCGACCTTCCCCGCCGGAGCCAGGTGCGCTACGCCGAGAACCTCTCGCCGCGCCTGACCCATGGCTGGGGCGAGTTTCGGGTGCTCTTCGACGGCCCGATGAAGCTCATCTTCGGCCCGAGACCCGAGCTCTACGACCTCGACGCGGATCCCCACGAGCTCCACAACCTGTTGGCCGACCGTCCCGACGAAGCGGACGAGATGCGCCGCAAGCTCCAGGCCTTCATCGACCGCAATGCCGTGGCCGGATCGAGCACGACCCAGACGGTGAGCGAGGAGGTCCGGCAGCGGCTCGAGTCGCTGGGCTACTTGAGCAGCTCGGGGACCGCCGGCGAGAAGATCGAAGAACGGTTGCGGAGCGACGGCGTGCCGCCGCAGGACCGCGTCGGCGACCTCAACCACCTGAGCGCCGCCAAGCAGCTGATCTTCGAGGGGCGTGGCGAAGACGCCCTGGTCCACACGCGACGGCTCGTCGAGCGGAGCCCGACCACACCGCTCTATCTCGAGCTCCACGCCACGGCGCTGATCGAGGCGGGCCGCCTCGACGAGGGCTGGGAGCTGGCCCAGCGCCTCGAGTCGAAGGGTGCCCTCCCCGAGTCGCTGATCCTCCAGCTCACCGTGGCGCGGTTTCAGAAGGGCGACGGGGAAGGAGCGGTACGGCTCCTCAAAGAGTTCCTCGAAGATGATCCGTCGGCCCGGGGTTTCTGGGTCCTGGCCTCGTTCGAGAAGAACCTCGGTGACGCCGAGACCGCGCACAAGACCCTTCTCGAAGCTCTCGAGCTCGATCCCGGCTACGCCCCGGCGCGGGTCGACCTGGCGATCCAGCTGGACCAGGCGGGTGACACCGACGGCGCGGAGGCGGAGTTCCGCCGCGCCTTGAAGGACGCCCCCTACTACGCCAAGGCGAGCTACAACTACGGCACCTTCCTGCTCCACGGCGAGCGCTACGACGAGGCCGCCGGCTACTTCCGCCGCGCCGTCGACCTGTCGCCCGGCTACCTGGCGGCGCACGTCGCGCTGGTGGCCTCGTACCTGGCCGCAGAGGAGCGTACCCAGGCCGAAGATGCCTACCAGGAGCTCCACCGCATCGCCCCGGACAGCCCCGAGGCGGCGAGCGCGGCGGAGCTGCTCGCCGCGACCTGAATACAGAGCGGCCCGCGGCGTCTTCATCCGCCGCGGGCCGGAGTTGGCAGGAACCGGTCGCTCCTAGCGGCTGATCAGCTGCTGCAGGCGCTCCGAGTAGCGCGCTCCCGTCACCGGAATCCGCGCTGCGGCGCGCCCCAGCTCCTCTAGGTCGGCGGTGGGTATCTCGAGACTGGCGGCGGCGAGGTTCTCGTCGAGGCGCGAGAGCTTGGTCGTCCCCGGGATCGGCACGATCCACGGCTTCTGCGCCAGCAGCCAGGCGAGGGCGACCTGCGCCGGGGTGGCGCCCACCCGCTGGCCGATCGCCTTCACCACGTCGACCACCGCCAGGTTCGCCTTGCGCACCTCGGGGGCGAAGCGCGGCAGGTTGTGGCGAAAGTCGGAGCTGTCGAAGGAGGTCGTCTCGTCGATCTTGCCGGTCAGAAAGCCCCGGCCGAGGGGGCTGTAGGGCACGAAA
The DNA here is from genome assembly GCA_020439725.1 of Acidobacteriota bacterium. Lineage (GTDB taxonomy): Bacteria > Acidobacteriota > Thermoanaerobaculia > Multivoradales > JAHZIX01 > JAGQSE01. The sequence goes on along the minus strand of JAGQSE010000294.1, from coordinate 2,328 downwards.
CCGATTCCCAGCTCCTCGAGGGTCGGCAGGATCTCCGCTTCCGGCTCCCGCCACCACAGCGAGTACTCGCTCTGCAGCGCGGTCACGGGCTGGACGGCGTGCGCGCGGCGCAGGATCGGCGCGGTGGCCTCGGACAGACCGAAGTGCCGCACCTTGCCTTCTGCGATCAGCTCCTTGACCGCCCCCGCGACGTCCTCGATGGGTATGTCGGGGTCGACCCGGTGCTGGTAGAGGAGGTCGACGGTGTCCACCCGCAACCGTCGAAGCGACGCCTCGGTGACCTCGCGGATGTGCTCGGGCCGACTGTCGAGCCCCGCCCATCCCGGGCTGCCGTCGGGGTTGAGCTTGAAACCGAACTTGGTGGCGATGACCACCTGGTCGCGGACCGGGGCGAGGGCCTCACCGAGGAGCTCCTCGTTGATCAGCGGGCCGTAGACCTCCGCGGTGTCGAAAAAGGTGACCCCGCGATCGACCGCGGTCCGGAGCAGTGCGATCATCTCGCTCCGTTCCGGTGCCGGACCGTAGGCGAAGCTCATCCCCATGCAACCGAGCCCGAGGGCCGAGACCTCGAGTCCGCTCCTGCCTAGCTTGCGTGTTTGCATCATGCCTCCTTGGGCGTGTCGTCAAGTGGTGGCCTTGTGCCGGTCTCACGTCTCCTTGGGCGGGCTCCGCGACCTATCGGAGGCTCGCCATGTCGATGACGAAGCGATATTTGACGTCGCTCTTCATCAACCGGTCGAAGGCCTCGTTGATCCGCGAAATCGGGATCAGTTCGATGTCGGCGGTCAGCCCATGATCACCGCAGAAGTCGAGCATCTCCTGGGTCTCGCGGATCCCGCCGATGAGCGAGCCCGCGAGCCGCTTGCGACCGAAGATCAGGCTGAAGACGCTCACCGGCAGCGGCGTGTCAGGGGCGCCCACCATGGTCAGGGTGCCGTTTCGCTTCAAGAGGGCCATGAAGGGGTTGAGGTCGTGCACCGCCGAGACGGTGTCGAGGATGAAGTCGAAGCTTCCGAGATGCTTTTGCATCTCCGCCTCGTGCTTCGACACCACCACGTCGTGGGCTCCCAGCCGGACCGCGTCCTCCGCCTTGCTGGGCGTGGTCGTGAAAACGACGACCCGCGCCCCCATGGCGTTGGCGAGCTTGACGGCCATGTGTCCGAGGCCGCCCAGGCCCACGACGCCGACCTTCTGGCCCTCCTTGACACCCCAGTGGCGGAGCGGCGAGTAGGTGGTGATGCCAGCGCACAGGAGCGGCGCAGCGCCCGCTAGATCGAGCCCGTCGGGCACCCTCAGGGCGAAGGCCTCGTCGACCACCAGGCTCTCCGAGTAACCGCCATAGGTGACGCCGCCGAGATGTCGATCCGGCGAGTTGTAGGTGAAGACCGCAGGGCCTTCGCAGAACTGTTCCTGGTGATCCTGGCAGGCCGGGCAGGTGCGGCACGAGTCGACCATGCAGCCCACCGCCGCCAGGTCGCCCTCGCGGAAGGCGCGCACGTCCCGGCCCACCGCTACCACGCGACCGACGATCTCGTGACCGGGAACACAAGGGTAGACGGTGGGCATCGAGCTCTGCCACTCGTTGCGTGCCTGGTGCAGGTCCGAGTGGCAGACGCCGCAGAACAAGACCTCGAGCTGCACGTCCGTCGGACCGGGTTGGCGACGACGGATGGTGGTCGGGGCGAGGGGTTCGGTGGCGCTCGGCGCGGCGTAGGCGCGGGCGTCGAAGGTATGGGCGGTCGAAGGTGCCATGCTCGTCACTGGGTTCGTCTCACTCATTTCGGATCTCCTCTCGTGGACGCCCAGTGTAGGCCCTGGACCAGGACCCGTCACTAGCTGAGCGCGCCA
>JAGQSE010000294.1:0-444 GCA_020439725.1 Acidobacteriota bacterium | reverse complement strand
TCGCCGGACGAGGGGCCGAAGCAGCGCGTCTTACGGGTCCGCGACGTGTTCTTCGGCTCTCACGCGCTCGCGCACCGCGTTCTCCACCTCCCGCCATCGGGGATCCTGGCGGAGCGGCGCCAGATCCGGCGACTCGAGTAGGGTGGCGGTCCAGCCCGGGTGGGTGACCGCCGCCCGGAGCGCCTCGAAGGCGCGGTCGGGCTGGTGGCGGCGGGCCAGCCAGTGGGCACGGAGGACGGTGTGGTCGGCGCGGTCGAGGGCGCATGGGGACCCCGGATGGCAGTCGGCGACGGCCAAGGCTTCCCGATAGAAGGCCTCGGCGTCGTCCGTCCGCCCCTGGTCGAGGGCGAGGAGGGCGGCTTCGAGAGCGAGCAGCGCACGATCGGCGTCGGTACCTTCGGCCTCGACCAGGGGCTCGGCCCGACGACCGAGTCGATCGAGCAC
>JAGQSE010000293.1:1785-2988 GCA_020439725.1 Acidobacteriota bacterium | reverse complement strand
GCACCTTCGCCATCATCACGGTGGCCCTGATCTCGGGGGCACTGGTGGAGCGCATGCGTTTCGGCCCCTACGTCGCCTTCGCGGCGCTCTGGTCGCTCGCGGTCTATGCCCCCGTCTGCCACTGGGTGTGGGGTGGCGGCTGGCTCGCCAAGCTCGGGGCTCTCGACTTTGCCGGGGGAACCGTCGTCCACGTCAACGCCGGCGTCGCGGCACTGGTCGCGGCGCGGCTTCTGGGCCCGCGGCGTGACTATGGCCGGCAGGCGCTGCTGCCCCACAACGTCCCCTTCGTCCTCCTTGGCACCGGGCTCCTGTGGTTCGGCTGGTTCGGGTTCAACGGCGGTAGCGCGCTGGCGGCCAACGGTGCGGCGGTCCTGGCCTTCGTCAACACTCTCTTTGCACCGGCGGCGACGCTGGTCGTGTGGCTGATCGTCGACCGAGTGCGCACCGGCAAGACCACGGCTGTCGGTGCGGCGACGAGCATCGTGGTCGGGCTCGTGGCGATCACACCGGCGGCGGGCTTCGTCGGCCCCATGGGTGCCCTCGCCATCGGTGCCCTGGCGGCCTTCCCGAGCTACTTCGCGATCCTCTACCGCAGTCGGACGGCCCTCGATGACTCGCTCGACGTGGTCGCCGCCCACGGTCTTGGCGGGGTCGTCGGCGCGCTACTCACCGGAGTCTTCGCCGAGGCGCGCTGGGGCGGCACCGACGGATTGCTGGCGGGCAACCCCAAGCAGCTCGGAATCCAGGCGGTGGCGGTGCTCGCGGCGCTGGTCTATAGCGGCGTCGTCTCCTTCGTGCTCCTCAAGCTGATCTCGCTCTTCACCTCGCTCCGCGCCGAGGCGCGTTCCGAGGGTTTGGGTCTCGACGTGCCGCTCCACGGCGAGGAGGCCTACACCACCGGCGAGGGCGCGATCCTGGTGGTTCAGCGCGACGTCCTGCCCGAGCAGCGCCGGCGCCCGCTGTCGAGCCCCCTCGGCAAGACGCGCCCGCTGGGAGGTGAGGCGTGAAACTGATCACCGCCATCATCCGCCCCGAGCGGCTCAACGCGGTCCTCGAAGCGCTGTTCACCGCCGAAATCCACGGTCTCACCATTTCGCGGGCCCACGGCCATGGTGGCGAGACCGAACAGGTCGAGACCTATCGCGGTACGACGGTGAAGATGGAGCTCACCGAGAAGGTCCGCCTCGACATCGGCTGCTCCGA
>JAGQSE010000293.1:0-1717 GCA_020439725.1 Acidobacteriota bacterium | reverse complement strand
TCCCCGTCGAGCGCGTCGTCCGCATCCGCACCGGCGAGGAGGACACGGCGGCGGTGACGCCGGCGGGGGTGTAGGCGCATCGCGGCCCGCCATCCGCGGATCCTGCGCGAAAACCTCCAGTCGGCAGCTTGATCGCGGTTCCGGCCTTCCTAGCCTGACCCTTACCTTCCGCTCCCCGTGCTTTGCAGGGGGCCACAGCGACCCGCTCTCCTGGTGTAATGTCTGCCCCGGCGCCGGCCGGAGGGCTGGTGTTCGAGCTCTGGAGGTGGACGATGGCCGAGGTCGTGGATCGCTATGGACCGCTTCGCTCATCCCCGCCGACGCCGTCGGAGGATCTGTGCGCTTGCCCGGGGTCGCCGCCGGTCATGCTTCAGGCGCACCTGACGGCGAACCCGTTGTCGTGCTTCGCGTGCAACCTCGAGGTACCGCCGGAACGTCTCGCCCTTTCCGAGATGCTCGCTCAACAGCTCGCCGCCTGGCGGCACGACTATGACGAGCTCTATCGGCTGTGGTACACCAGCGACGAGCTCGAGGACCGGGCTCGCGAGCAGCTCGGGGATCCGTCGAATGCCGTCAATCGGCAGGGCCGGCGGCTCGTAGAGGCCTTGCAGCCGTATCGACGGTCTTACTACTGGTGGTTCGTGGACCCGGCAGCCACCGACGGCCTGCCGGCTGCGAGCTGTCCGATCTGCCGGGCCGCCCTGACCGACCTGAGCGGACGGCGGGTCTGTGAAGAGTGTGCCATCGTGATGGGCGCGTGAGGCGCCACTGTCGTATCCATCGATGACTTCGGGAGACCGCAATGAGAATTCAGCTTGCCAGCATCACCGTCGACGATCAGGACAAGGCCCAGCACTTCTACACCGAGACGGTGGGGTTCAAGGTCAAGAACGACATCCCGATGGGGGAGCACCGCTGGCTCACCGTCACCTCTCCCGACGGTGTCGACGGCGTCGAGCTGGTCCTCGAACCGGCGGCCTTCCCACCCGCCCTGACCTACCAGAAGGCGCTCTTCGAGGCAGGCATCCCCGCCACGGCTTTCTTCACCGAGGACGTCCACGCCGAGTACCAGCGCCTCAAGGCCGCCGGCGTCGTCTTCCGTGGCGAGCCGCAGGCCATGGGCAACGTGATCGTCGTGCTGTTCGAGGACACCTGTGGCAACTTGATCAACTTGGTGCAGGTTACTGACTGAGGGTGTCGGGCTGAGGCAGCGCTTCGGTGGGGAGGGTCCTGCCGTTCTCGCTGCCTCGTCTTGGTTCGCTCGTTCCCCGACGAGATCGGAACATGAGCTCCTCAGGTCCCATGTCCTTCACCGACCTCCGTCTCGAGACCGAACGTCTGCTCCTTCGCCCCGTCGTGGAGCGCGACGCGTCGGCGCTCTACGCGATCTTCTCGGACCCGGCGGTGATGCGCTACTGGAGCTCGCCGCCCTGGACGCGTATCGAGCAGGCCCACGAGATGATCGCCGAAGACCGGGCGGCGATGCGCGAGGGCCGGTCGGTTCGTTTCGGGATCGAGAGGAGGAGCGACGGCGAGCTCCTCGGGACGTGCTCTCTCTTCACCTTGGTTCTGGAGAACCGGCGGGCGGAGATCGGGTATGCGCTGGCGCATCGAGCGTGGGGTCAGGGCTATATGCACGAGGCGCTGGTGGCGCTGGTCCGCTATGCCTTCTCCGGGCTCGGGCTCAACCGTCTCGAGGCCGACATCGATCCGCGCA
>JAGQSE010000292.1:1492-8434 GCA_020439725.1 Acidobacteriota bacterium | reverse complement strand
GCGACGCTCCGGCAGCTTGGCGAGAAGCCGGTGCGCTGGGTGATCAACACGCACTACCACGATGACCACATCGCCGGGAACGCCGCGCTCCGCGCTATCGGTGCAGTGCTGGTGGGGCACGCCAATCTGGCCCGCGAGGCACGCAAGGCGCTGACGGTCAAAGAGTGGGACTGGCACCGCAAGCCCGCCGACGAGGCGTCGCTGCCCCAGGTCGAGATCCATGGGCGCACCGACTTCGTCCTCGGCGGCCACCGGATCGAGATCACCGTGGCCCCCAGGGCCCACACGGACACCGACCTGATGATCTGGTTCCCCGACGCCAACACGGTGCACATGGGCGACATCCTCGAGGTCGGCGGACCGCTGTTCATCGATCAGTGGGCCGGCGGCTCGCTCGAAGGCGTCCTCGCCGCCATCGACTCGGTCCTGGCCCGCGCCGACGCCGAGACGCGGATCATCCCCGGTCACGGCAAGGTGGTGCGCAAACCCGAGCTCGAGGCCTACCGCCACATGCTGGTCGACGTCTCGACGAAAGTCGACGCCGCCATCGCCGCGGGGCTCTCCGCGCAGGAGATCGTCGACGCGGGCCTCGCCGCACCCTACGAAGAAGCCGTCGGCGGACCGGTGGCCGGAAAGCGGCTGGTCTACACGATCTATCTCGACAGGACGCTCGAACCGAAGAGCTGATCGGCCTCCCGGCTGCCGCCAGCCCGAGCCCCAGCCGAAGCGTCTAGCCGAGCAGACTCCCCAGCACCTGCGGCGGAACGCCCAGGCTGCCGAGGTAGCCCACCAGCCGATCTGGGGTGCCGGCGGGGTCGAGGCCCAGGGCCCGGACGTCCCCGGCCAGCTCGCGTTCGAGGTCGCGGTAGGACTCGGGCAACGTCTGGGCGGAGGAAGCCAGGACGACGCTCTCGAGCTGGAGGAGCTGGGGATAGAAGCGCACCAGCGGTAGCGAGCGGAGCTTCGAATCCTCCGGGTGGTCGCGGGTGACCTCGCGGTACACGTCGCGGTAGGTGGCGACCCCGTTGACGTGGATCACCTCGCGGGTGAACTGGCCGTTGACGGCGCCGTCGGAGCGAGCGTAATCGCGGATCGCGCGGCTCGGATGGCCCTGGGCATGGGCCACCGCCTGGTACCAGGACAGCAGGGGGAAGTAGTCGTAGCCCGACGGATACGCCGGCAGGCCCTCGCCGGTCCAGGGTAGGACGCCCCGCGTGGCCTCGATCTCGTCACGTGTCGGCACCCGGTCGAAGACCTGGCGCTCGCCGGCGTGGCGGTCGCGACCGCTGATCGAATACGAGTGCGGCTTGAAGCTCGCCCGGAGCCCCGTCTCGCGCAGCCTGCGTACCGGCTCCGTCTCGAAGAACGCCAGCGCCGAGTGGGCCACCGGCATCGGACCGAGCTGGGTCGTGGTCCACACCGTGCGTACGGCCTCGGGGCCGGGGGTGCGCAGCTCCTCGAGGAGCGGCGGGTGGAGCACGAAGGAGTCGATGTGGATCCAGCCGAACCCGGTCTCGGCGGTGTCGCTCAGAAGGTCGAGAGCGCTGGCGTCGTCGATGCGCAAGTCGAAATGATGGAAGGGCCGTCCCGAACGCTTCTCCGCCCAGCTGCGCTCCTCGGCTTCGAGAGCCGTCCCCAGCAGCACCAACGGCACCGAGAGGGGCAGCAGCCGGAGCGCGGAGGCCGCCCAGTGGAGCAGGCCGCTCGAGAAGAACATGAAGTACGAGCGATCGGCACCGGGAAGCTCCCGGTAGAAGCGTTCGAAGCGCATCCGTTCCGCGCGCTCTTCCGACGCCTCACGCTCGGCATGGCGACGGTCGGCGGCCTGCTCGGCGGTGAGGGACGGTGATGGGAAGGCAGACGATGGAAGGATCGAGGGGGCGGTTGTCGTATTCATGCGCGAACGCTACAGCAAGGAAGCATTCGCAAACAACCGCAATAAAGAAATATTAAGCAACCTCTCAGGCTTTGCTCAGGCTGCCGTCGGCGAGACCTCCTTACGAGCTCCACCGCTCGCTAATCGCGGTGGAGCTCAACCTCTTTCAACTGAACTCGTCCGGTCCGACGTCCTCAGAGTTCGCCGGGGCTCCGCCAAGACCGCAGGTCGTCGAGGTAGAAGCTCCCGGACACCCCCGCCGGGGCGCCGCTGACCAGGCCCCACTGGATCCAGTCGGTGGGCCACAGGTCGTTGTCGATGCCGGTGACGGTTTCGAGCTCGGTGCTGTCGAGCCACACCACCAACCGGCCGTCGGCAGCACCGGGGGCAGAGGAGCGACGCCACTCGATCTCAAGGGTGCTCGGCCCGTCCGGCAATGGATACCAACCCGTGCCGTCCCAGCCGAGGTCGTTGCGGTGCGCCTTGACCCGAAGCGCGAAGCCTTCCGCCGCGCGCCAGCGCACCACCGCCTGGATCAGCCGCTGGCCGGTGTCGGCGCGAGTGCTCAGGATCTTGACGCGGGTGTTCTCGGCGAGGGTGATCGAGTTCGGGTCGAAGGCGAAGCGGACGCGGTAGAGGTCCTCGCCGTCGGGCGACTCGTCGACCAGGAAGGCCCGGTCCGTGGCGGCGTTCGCCGAGACCTCGAGCCCTAGCTCGCCACGGGACGCGGCCTGGGCGGCGTAGGCGAGCGAGCCGCCGAGCTCGGTGCTCGAGGTCCAGCGCGAGGCATCGCCGGTCTCGAGACCGTCGAAGAAGATCAGGTCGGAGGCCGCCAGCGCCCACGGTTCGCGCCCGAAGGTCCGGTCCGTGGCGGTGAAGTAGAGCAGCGAGCCGGCGACCTCGAGGTCCTGGGGCGCCGACGATTCGAGCCCCGGCACCAGGTCCGCCGCGGGTCCGGTGCCCGCCGCGGTCCCGTCGGTGACCCACAGCTCGGCACCACCCTCAACGCTCCAGGTCGCGAAGTAGAAGAGACCGTCGAAGGCGACCCCGGGGGGCTCGGTGGCCTCGGTGGCGCCACGGTCGAGCTGCGCGACCGCGGTGGTGCCGGCGGGCGTGCCGTCGGTGCTCCACAAGCGATCGGCGGCACCGTCGTCGGCGACGAAGTAGAAGCGCCCGTCGTACTCGCCGAGCAGCACCGGTCGGAGGCCCTCGGGCAAGGGATTGGCGTCGACCAGCATCTGGGTGCCGGCCGCGGTACCGTCGCTCACCCAGGGCTCGAAGCCGTGGCTGCCGTCGTCGAGGATGAAGAACAACCGGTCGAGGCCGGCGGTGAGCTGCAACGGACCGGGAAAGGATCCTAGGACACCGTCGATGTCGACCACCATCTGCGTGCCCGGCCCGGTGCCGTCGGTGATCCACAGCTCGCGCCCGTTCAGAGGGGTGTAGGCGGTGAAGAAGACCTCGCCGGCCACGGGGGTGAGGTACCGGGGTTCCGAGGGTGCCGGACCGGAGCGAATGTCCAAGACCAGCCCGGTGCCGGCGGAGGTACCGTCGGTGGCCCACAGCTCGAAGCCTTCGCCAGGAGTCCGCGCCACGAAGAGCGCAAGAGCCCCGAAGGACGTGAAACTCTGCGGGCTCGAGCTCCCCGAGGGGAACAGATCGGCGAGCTGGAAGGTCCCCGCGGGCGTGCCGTCGCTCACCCAGGGTTCTCGGCCCGCGGCAGTGTTCAGGTCGAAGACCACCTTGTCGCCGACCCGTGCCATCTCGTTGAGGTCGCCGCCGCCCGCGATGGTCGACACCTGCGACGTCCCGGCGACGGTGCCGTCGGTGCGGAAGATCTGGGTGCCGCCACCGGTGGCGACGCCAGCGAAGAAGACATCGTCGCCGACCACCGTCGGCACCTCGGGCCGGCTCATCCCAGCCTGGTCCCCCTGCCCGGCCGCCAAGAGCCGCGTGCCGGCGGCGGTACCGTCGCTGATGAAGAGGCCAAGCTTGGTCGAGTTGTCGACGGCGCGAAAAACGACGTCCTCGCCGCGGATCACCAGGTCCTTGGCGTCCGAGCCGGCGTCCCGGTTGATGTCGCGCAGCACGTGGGTACCCGCCGCGGTGCCATCGCTCACCCACAGCTCCTCTCCCGAAGATGGCTCGGTGGCGGTGAAATAGAGCTTGCCGTCGTAGACGCGGAGCTGCTCCGGATCGCTCGATGGACCCCCGGGACGAATGTCCACGACGAGATGCGTGCCGGCGGCGGTGCCGTCGCTCAGCCACAGCTCGCGCCCGTGGATCCCATCATCGGCGGTGAAGAAGACCTGCCCGCCAAGGGCCGTGAGCTCCTCGGGATCGCTGTCCGCGCTCCCCGACCGGATATCGAGGACCAGCTGGGTCCCCGCGGCGGTGCCGTCGCTCAGCCACAGCTCGGTGCCCTCCGCCGCGGTGGTGGCGGCGAAGAACAGACCGCTGCTGGACGCCTCGAGCCGAGTCGGGGCCGAGCTCGCACCACCGTTCAGATCGACCACCTGCGTGGTGCCCAGGGCGGTGCCGTCGGTCACCCACAGCTCGCCGGCGGCGCTGAAGAAAAGACTACCGGCAAAGGGCGTGAAGTAGTTGGGGGACGACGAGGCCGACATCGGCGCGATGTCGAGCAGGCGCATCGTGCCGGCGGGAGTACCATCGGTCACCCACGGCTCGCGGCCAAAGGTGTCGAAGTCCCCGGCGCTGAAGAAGACCCGGTCGTCGAACCGCGTGTTGTAAAAGGGGTTGCCGGCCTCGGGGCCCGGGTTGATGTCGGCCAGGAGCTCGGTGCCGGCGGTGGTGCCGTCGCTGATCCACGGCTCATACCCCGAGACCCCGTCGTTGGCCCGGAAGATGACGACGTCACCCAGGACCAGCCCCGGGGTGTCGGAGGTGGCCCCGGGGACAGCCGAGATGTCTGCGACCAGCTCGACCGAGCCTGGCGAGCCGTCGGTGGACCACAGCGCCAGACCGTGGACGTCGTCCTCGTGCGAAAAGACGAAGAGCGGATCGACGTACCCGACCATGCGGGGAACGAAGGAGAACCCTGTCCCGGGAAAGACCTCCCCCACCGAGAAGGTCCCTGCGGCGGTGCCGTCGGTGCGCCACAGCTCGCGGCCCAGGAGGGGATCCTCCCCGTTGAAGTAGAGCAAGGGCCCCGCGGTGTAGCCGACCTCCCCGATGCCGTCATAGGGCCGGTCCACTCCGGGCCAGATGTCGCGCACCATCACCGTTCCCGCGGCCGTGCCGTCGGTGCGCCAGAGCTCGCGACCGTGGATCGGGTCCGAAGCGAAGAAATAGAGCTCGCCGCCCAGCTCCCCCAACACGATCGGGATTGCATGGGCCGAGTCGTCGACCAGGGTCTTGACGTCGTCGATGCGATACGGCTGGGCACCGGCCACCGAGAGACCCAAGGTGCCGAGCAGGCTCAGCGCGACGAGGCAAACGCGGGCGAAGGGGAAGCGCGGAGAGCGAGCGGAGACGAAACGGCCGGGAGAAACCGAGAGCATTCCGTGTTCCTTTCGAGCAGGAGGTGCACGGAGTGCGTCCCGCTGGCGAGCGGGGCGCGCGAAGGTACGATTCCTTTCAGTATACCTTCAGCTCAAAACCTCTTCCGGTCAGCGAGGTGCGTGCCGACTCCGCTCGGCCGCGGCTACGGACTTCGACCGAGTCGGCCTCAGCCGCGCGGACCGAGGGCATCGAGAGCGGCGAGGGCGGCGTCGGCGCTCGACTCGCGGACGCCCGGCGCGGTCTCGACGCCGAGCCAGCGGACCACGCCGTCGTCGACGATGGCGGCGTAGCGGCGCGAGCGATGGCCCATGCCGAACTGGGTGAAGTCGGCTTCGAGACCGAGGGCTCGAGCCAGATCGCCGTTGCCGTCGGCGAGCATCTGGAGGGTCCCGGCGGCGCCGGTGGCCTCGCCCCAGGCGCTCATGACGAACACGTCGTTGACCGCCAGGCAGGCCAGGGTATCGACCCCACGGCGCCGAATCGCTGCCGCGTTCTCGAGGAAGCCCGGCAGGTGGCGGTCCGAGCAGGTGGGGGTGAAGGCGCCGGGAACGGCGAAGAGGACCACCCGCTTGCCCGCGAAAATCTCGTCGGTGGTGAGGGTCGAAGGCCCGTCGGGCGTCATGACACCGAGACTGGCCGAAGGGATGGAATCGCCGATCTGAACGGTCATGGAGTCCTCCTGGACGGTCGGTGGAGCGGCGCGAGCATCCGGTCGCGACGACGCCGAGAGTCTATTCCGGCCCCCGGTCCTTGGCGAGACGATCGCCGTGAGTTCGCCGTTTCGTCATTGCCGCGGAGCCGGCGGGTCCGCGCGGCTCTAGGTCGAGCTCTTCCGTGAGGTCGTCTTCTTGGCGGTGGTCTTCTTGGCGGTGGCCTTCTTCGCCGTCGTCTTCTTGGTCGGAGCCTTCTTCGCGGCGGGCTTCTTCGTGGTGGGCTTCTTGGCCGCGGCGGTCTTGGCGGCTGCCTTGCGGCCTCGGCCCTTGGGCGCCTTGCCCCGTTCCGCCAGCAGGCGCAGAGCTTCCTCGCGGGTCAGCGCCTGGGGATCCGCCCCCTTGGGCAGCGAAGCGTTGACCGTGCCGTCGGTGACGTAGGGCCCGTAGCGGCCGTCGAGGAGCTGGAGCGGCTTGCCCTCGGCGCCTTCGCCGAGCTCCTTGAGCACGGTGCGCGCCGCCCGGCCGCGACCGCGACCGGCCTTGGGCTGGGCCAGGAGCTCGAGGGCGCGTGCGAGATCGACGGTGTAGACGTCGTCGGCGGTGGTCAGCGACCGGGTGTCGGTGCCGCGCTTGATGAAGGGTCCGAACCGGCCGCTGGCGGCGATGACCTCTTCTCCGTCGGAATCCTTGCCGAGGGTGCGCGGCAGCGACAGCCAGCGCAGCGCCTGGTCGAGCCGGACGCTCTCGGGGCTCACCCCCTTGGGCAGCGAGGCGCGCTTCGGCTTGGCCTCCTGCGAGCCGCGCTCGGGGGTCTCGCCCAGCTGGACATAGGGCCCGAAGCGGCCGCTGGCCAGGTAGACCGGCAGACCCTCGTCGTTCCGGCCCAGGAGC
>JAGQSE010000292.1:0-1397 GCA_020439725.1 Acidobacteriota bacterium | reverse complement strand
TCGGCGGTCTCCATCTGCAGGTAGGGGCCGAAGCGGCCGACCTTGACGACGATGGGCTGGCCGGTCTCGGGATGCTCACCGATCTCGACGCTGGGATAGTCGATGTCCGGCTGCTGGCTGGCGATCCGGCCCTCGAGCCCGGGCTGCTCGGGACCCTCGCCGAAGTAGAAGTGCTGCAGGTGCTCGCGCCAGTCGAGGCTGCCGTCGGCGATGTCGTCGAGCTGCTGCTCCATGCGCGCCGTGAAATGGGTGTCGACGTAGTCGGCGAAGTGCTCTTCGAGGAGCTTGGTGACCGCGAAGGCGGTGAAGGTCGGCACCAGCGCGTTGTTGGTTTTGACCACGTAGCCGCGGTCCTGGATCGTGTCGAGGATCGTGGCGTAGGTCGAAGGCCGGCCGATGCCCTCGGCCTCGAGCTTCTTGACCAGGCTCGCCTCGGTGTAGCGCGCCGGCGGCTGGGTCTCGTGGCCCTTGGCCTCCACCGAGCGGGGATCAAGCTTTTGCCCGTTCTCGAGCTCGGGAAGCAACACCTCGCGGTCGGCGATCTCCGCCGCCGGGTCGTCGGAGCCCTCGACATAGGCACGGAGGAACCCCGGGAACTCGATGGCGGTGCCGGTGGCGGAGAACACCGCGTCGGCGTCGCCACCGGTGGCGGTGATCTCGACGGCGGTGCGCAGCAGCCGCGCATCGGTCATCTGACTCGCCAGCGTCCGCTTCCAGATCAACTCGTAGAGCCGCAGCTCGTCGCGTTCGAGATAGCGGCTGACCTTCTCGGGGGTGCGCGACAGCTCGGTGGGGCGGATCGCCTCGTGGGCCTCCTGAGCGCCCTTGACCTTGGTGGCGTAGCGCCGCGGGCCGTCGGTGTAGGCGTTGCCATAGCGCTCGCGGATCACGCCGACGGCGTCGCCCAACGCCTTCTCCGACAGCGTCGTCGAGTCGGTACGCATGTAGGTGATGAGACCGATGCGGTCCCCTCCAGCCTCGACGCCTTCGTAGAGGCGCTGTGCGATGCGCATCGTCTGGCGCGCCGAGAAGCGCAGCTTGCGGTTCGCCTCCTGCTGGAGCGAGGAGGTGGTGAAGGGCGGCGCCGGCCGGCGCCGTTGCGGCTTCTTCTCGACCGAGGTCACCGCCCAGGGGCGTTCCCAGACGTCGATCAGCGCCCGGGTCGCCGCCTCGTCGCGAAGCCACAAGGCGCCGCTGCCGTCCTTGAGCCGACCGGTGTCGGGGTCGAAGTCCGCCCCCGTCGCCACACGCTGCTCGCCGACCCGGACGAGGCGAGCGGAGAAGCGCACGCCGGCGGCCTCGAGCTCGGCTTCGACGTCCCAGAAAGCCGCCGTCTTGAAGCGCTGGCGCTCGCGCTCGCGAAGCACGCACAGCCGCACCGCGACGCTCTGCACGCG
>JAGQSE010000291.1:1235-3487 GCA_020439725.1 Acidobacteriota bacterium | reverse complement strand
CCGATGGCGAAGAGCGCGACGAAGACCGCCGGCCCCCACGGCCCCAGCCGGGAAATCCACGACTCGACCGCCTGGAGGTGGCGGTTGAGCTCGTGCCCGGCCACCAGGATGGCGACGAGCAGGACGACCGCCGTCGCCACGAAGGGCAGCAGCGCCCGCAACCGAGCTCGCGCCAAGCGTCCTTGGAAGTCCGTTCCGTTCACCATCGCCTCGCCGTCGTGGGCGACACGATAGCAGGGCGGTGGAGCATCCCCGGTCGAAGCGGAGGGTGCCGGTCGAGGTGGAATCGGCACCGATTGGAACATTTGACCCCCTCTCCTCGTCCTTCCTTCCGGCGACCACCGACGACCTCCCTGATTCGAGGACTCCGCGATGAATCTCTTCCAAGACCTCCGTTTCGGCCTCCGCATGGCGCGCAAGCAGCCCGCCCTCGCCGCCATCGCGATCCTCGCGCTGGCGCTCGGTATCGGCCTGACGACGACCATGTTCAGCATCATCAACGGCGCCGTCCTCCGCGGTCTGCCGTTCCGCGAGGCCGGCCGGCTGATGCACGTCAGCCACACGAAGCCCGCCCAGGGCATCGACCGCGAGGAGATGTACGTCCCCGACTTCGTCGACTACCGTGCGCAACAGACCTCGTTCACCGACCTCGGTGCGTTCTACACCGGCACGGTCAATCTCACCGGCAACGACGGCATCCCGGAGCGCTACGACGGTGCCTTCATCACCGCCGGCACCTTCCCGCTGCTCGGTGTCCAGCCGGTTCTGGGGCGGACGTTCGTCGAGGGTGAGAACCAGCCCGGGGCCGAACCGGTGGTGCTCCTGGGGTACGAGCTGTGGAGCAACCGCTTCGCGGCGGATCCCGCCGTCGTCGGTCGCACGGTACGGGTCAACGGTCGCGACACGACGGTGGTCGGGGTGATGCCCGAGAGCTTCGCCTTCCCGGTGAGCGAGGAGATCTGGGTGCCCTTGCCGGTGGATCCCGATGTGGCTCGAGGCGAGGGGACGAGCGTCGCGGTGGTCGGACGGCTCCGCGACGGTGTCGACCGCGATCGGGCGCAGTCCGAGTTCACCGTCCTCGCCGAGCGCATGGCGGAAGCACACCCGGACACCAACGCCGGGGCCGGCGCGCAGGTCGAGCCCTACACCGAGGCCTTCGTCGGGCGCCAGGTCGTGGCGATGTTGTGGGTGATGCTCGCGGCGGTGTTCTCGGTACTGATCATCGCCTGTGTCAACGTCGCCAACCTGTTGCTCGGCCGGGCCGCGGTGCGCTCCCGCGAGGCGGCGATCCGCACCGCCCTCGGCGCCAGCCGCTGGCGGGTGGCGCAGCAGCTGCTCGCCGAGACCTTCGTCCTGGTCCTCGGCGGCGCCGCCGGCGGCCTGCTCATCGCCAAGCTGGGCATCGACCTGTTCAACCGAGGCATCGCGAGCACCAATCCGCCGTTCTGGATCGACATTCGCATCGACCTGCCGGTGCTCGGCTTCGTCGCTCTGCTGGCGCTCGCGGCGAGCCTCATGGCCGGGGTCGTACCGGCGCTCCGGGTCGCCCGCGGCGACGTCCAGGGGGTGCTCCAGGACGAGTCCCGGGGCTCGTCGAGCCTGCGTCTCGGCCGCCTGTCCCGGGCCCTGGTGGTGCTCCAGCTGACCTTCTCCTGCGCCCTCCTCGCCGGGGCCGGGCTGATGATCAAGAGCGTCGTCCAGCTGCGCACTCTCGACCTGCCCTTCGCCGACGCCGACATCTTCAGCGCTCGGGTCGGGCTCTTCGAGAGCGACTATCCCGACGACCCGGCGCGACTGCGCTTTTTCGAGAGCCTCATCGCGCGGCTCGAGCAGCAGCCCGGTGCCGACGCCGTCGCGGTGACCTCCGTTTTGCCGGGGCTCACCGCGCCGACCGACGCCTTCTCCTTCGAGGGGGACGTCTACCGCCCCGAGCAGAGTTATCCGCGGATCCGCCAGGCGGTGGTCTCGCCGGGATACTTCCAAACCCTCGGTCTCGAGCCGTCGAGCGGCCGGATCTTCAGCGGCTTCGATCGCCCGGAGAGCGAACCGGTGGTGGTGGTCAACCAGGCCTTCGTCCGGCGCTACCTGGGGGGCGAGGATCCCGTCGGCCGCCGGATGCGCTTCGGGCGCGGCGATCACGAGGAGCCCTGGCGCACCATCGTCGGGGTGGTGCCGGACCTCGAGATGCAGGGGATCAACCAGGCCGAAACCCCCGAAGGCGCCTACCTGCCGCTGGCGCAGAGCCCGATGCG